>DATKNM010000612.1:0-13022 GCA_035541335.1 Binatia bacterium | reverse complement strand
CGGCGAGGACGTGGCGGCGGACCTTGCGAAGCTGCAAGACCAGCTGCCGCATTTCAGCGCCTTCGAGGCGCGAAGCACGATCGAGGCCGAGCTCGGCAGCCCGATCGACACGCTCTACCTGCAGTTCGACGACACGCCGGTGTCCGCCGCGTCGATCAGCCAAGTGCATTTCGCCGTCACCATGCCGGACGCCGAGCACGCCGAGGGACGGATGGTCGCGGTCAAGGTGCTGCGGCCCGGGATCGAGCTCGCCTTCGCCCGGGACATCGACCTCCTGCTCTGGATCGCCGAGGTAATCGAGCGTACCCAGCCGAAGCTCCGGCGCCTGAAGCCGGTCGAAGTCGTGAAGACCTTCGCGGCGACGGTCCATGTCGAGATGGATCTCCGGCTGGAAGCCGCCTCCGCCTCTGAGCTCCGGGAGAATTTCACCGGCGATCCCACCTATCGCGTCCCGGAGATCGACTGGAGCCGCACCGCGCGGCGGGTGATGACCCAGCAGCGCCTGGTCGGCATCCCGTTCGACGACGGTCCGGCGATGCAGGCCGCCGGCCTCGAGGTCGATGAGATCCTGGCCAAGGCGGCGGCGATCTTCTTCAACCAGGCGTTCCGCGACGGCTATTTCCACGGCGACCAGCATCCCGGCAACATGAGCGTCGGGACGGACGGCGCGATCCAGGTGGTCGATTTCGGCATCATGGGCCGGATCGACAAGAAGACCCGCTTCTTCCTCGCCGACATGCTGATCGGCTTCATCGAGCACGATTACGGCCGCATCGCCAAGGTGTTCGTCGATGCCGGCTACCTGCCGACCTCGCAGTCGGTGGAGGACTTCACTCTCAACCTGCGCTCGATCGGCGAGCCGATCCACGGCCGGCCGCTGCACGAGATCTCCTTCGCGCGGGTGCTGGGCCAGGTCTTCGCCATGGCGGAGACCTTCGAGATCGAGGTGCAGCCCCAGCTGCTGCTCCTGCAGAAGAACATGCTGATCGCCGAGGGCGTGTCGCGCCAGCTCCATCCCGGCCTCAACATCTGGACCCTGGCCCAGCCGCTGATCGAGCAGTGGATGATCGAGAATCGCGGGCCCCAGGCACGCCTCGAACAGGCCGCACGGGAGTTCACCCATGTGGTCGAGCGACTGCCGTCGGTGATGCGCAACCTCGACCGCCTGGTCGGTCACCTCGCGGAAGGCGGCCTCCGGCTCGACCCCGAGGCGCTGAAGGTGATCAACCGGACGGGCTCCGCCTGGTGGCTCTGGATCATCATCGCCGTGCTGGCGGCGGGCCTGCTTTTCACCCGCTGATCTCCCGCCATCGCCGCGTCCGGAGCGGGATTTCGCCCCGTGTTTCGGTCCCGGAAGCCGAGGATATTAAGGAAAAGTTCGGGGATTGCCGGCTAGGCTCCGGCAGGATTCAGCAAGACCGATTATTCCGGATACGGCGATGAATCATCTGACCCGCTTCCGCGACCTCCTGCCCGTCTCGCAGCTCGTGCGGCTTTACGACTACTGGGACGCCAAGCGCGGCGGCCGGCGCTGGCCGCGGCGGAGCGATGTCGATCCCCTGGAAATGCGCTTCGCCATCGGGAACATCGACCTCATCGAGATCACGTATGGGGATCATCCCGACGGCATTGCCCCGGCGCCGATCGTGTTCCGCTTCCGGATCTCCGGCAGCAACATCGACCGCGACGAGGGCTTCAACATGCAGGGCAAGACCCTGGACGAGTACCCGCTGCCGGTCCACCGCGAGAACATCCGCCGGACCTATCTGCGAATCCTCGACCAGGGCAACCCGGATTTCGAGGTCCTGGAACGGCTCGACGAGGGCCAGGTCACCCGCTATGCCCGCATGCTGCTGCCGCTCTCCGATGACGGCTCCAGAATTGACATGTTCCTGGCGGGTCGTTACGAGCTGAAGTCGGATTCCTGATTCCTGGGCCCAGATCCTGGGTCCGAGGCATCCCCTGTCGGATCACGATGTGATTTTCCACAGTTCCGATTTGGAACGATCTACACACATTGGGGTTACTTGACTTCTGGGGAAAGCCTGTCCGTACTCTTATTAACTCTCTGATACCTCAGAGTTATTTCCAATCCGCTTGAAAGCCCGGCGCCGCCGGAATAAATACTGAACAGGACTGTAATTGTGGAGGTCCGATGCTGGCTGGCAAGCGCGTCTTGCTGATCGTCGCCGGAGGGATCGCCGCCTATAAGACGCTGGAGCTGATCCGGCGCGGCCGCGAGCGTGGACTCTCGTTCCGCGTGATCCTGACCAAAGGCGGCGCCGAGTTCGTGACGCCCCTGAGCCTCTCGGCGCTTTCGGAAAGCAAGGTCTATCAGGACCTGTTCTCACTGACCGACGAGAGCGAGATGGGACATATTCGCCTCTCGCGCGAGGCCGATCTCGTGCTGGTGGCGCCGGCAACCGCCGACATCATGGGCAAGCTCGCGCATGGTCTCGCGGACGATCTCGCGTCGACGACGCTCATAGCGACCTCGGCGCCGGTGCTGCTCGCTCCGGCGATGAACGTGATGATGTGGCGCAACGCGGCGACGCAGGCGAATGTCGCGGCACTGAAGGCACGCGGCATCCGCATGGTCGGACCCGATGCCGGCGATCTCGCCTGCGGCGAAGTCGGCGCGGGCCGCATGGCGGAGCCCCACGACATCCTGAACGCAATCGAGACTCTGCTCGGCGAGGGATTGCTGAAAGGGCTGAAGGCGCTGGTGACCTCGGGCCCGACATTCGAGCCGATCGATCCGGTGCGCTACATCGCCAACCGATCCTCCGGCAAGCAGGGTCACGCCATCGCCGCGACGCTCGCGCGCATGGGCGCCGAGACCACATTGGTCTCCGGTCCGACTCGCCTCGCCGATCCACCGGGCGTCGCGCTGAAGAGGATCGAGACCGCGACCGAGATGCTGGCCGCCTGCGAGGCCGCCTTACCCGTGGATGTGGCCGTGTGCGCCGCGGCGGTCGCCGATTGGAGAGTCGCGCGTCCCGCCAACCAGAAGATAAAAAAGGACGAATCCGCGCGGCCGCCGGCGCTGGAACTAGCCGGCAATCCCGACATTTTAAAGAGCATGTCGCATGCCGGTACGAGGCGCCCGAAACTGGTGATCGGCTTCGCCGCAGAGACCGAAAATCTGGTCCAGTTCGCGAAAGCCAAGTTGCGGGCCAAGGGATGCGATTGGATCCTGGCCAACGACGTCTCACCCGAAACGGGCACGTTCGGCGGCGACCGCAACACCATTCACCTCGTCACCGCGGAGACCAGCGAGGACTGGCCGGACTTGAGCAAGATCGAAGTCGCCGACCGTCTCGGCGATCGCATCGCGGCGCATTTCGGACGCACCCAGGTGGGACGCGCCAATGGCTGACGCTGGGCATGCATCGACCGTCACCGTCAAGGTCACGCGCCTGCCCCACGGCGCTGACCTGCCGCTGCCCGCCTATGCGACGGCGGAGAGCGCCGGGCTCGATCTCGTCGCCGCGGTCGCCGATGCGTTCCGTCTCGCACCCGGCGAGCGCGCGCTGATTCCGACCGGAATCGCGATTGCGCTGCCGCCCGGCTTCGAGGCGCAGGTGCGGCCGCGCTCCGGTCTCGCGTTGAAGCACGGCGTCACCACGCTCAACACGCCGGGCACCATCGACGCCGATTATCGTGGCGAGGTCGGCGTCATCCTGATCAACCACGGCCACGAGGTCTTCACCTTGAAGCGCGGCGACCGGATCGCGCAGCTGGTGGTGGCGCGGGTGACCCGGCTGCAATGGTCGGAGCAGGCCAGCCTGGAGGCGACCCAGCGCGGCGCCGGCGGCTTCGGCTCGACTGGAATCGAGAGCAAAGTGGACGGTGTCGGGGGCATCGCCTTCCGCGTGGAAGGCGCGGAGACCGGTGGGGTCCATGGATAGGGCGGTCGCCATGCTGCATCCTTCCAAGCGCTTGCTGTTCGCGATCGAGGCGGTGCTCGACATCGCCTATTACGGCGGCTCGCAGCCGGTGCAGTCCGGCGAGATCTCCGGCCGCCAGGGCATCCCGCGGCGCTACCTGGAACAGGTCTTGCAGCATCTGGTGCGGGCGGGCATCCTGGCGGGGCATCGTGGCCCGAAAGGCGGCTACATGCTGGCCAAGGAGCGGCGCCGGATTTCCATGGGCGAGATCGTCCGGGCGGTCCGCCAGTTCGAAGGTGGAAGCGACCCGGTCGAGACCGCTTCCGGTTCAAGGGTCGGGCTCGAAGTGGTCCGGCCGCTCTGGCGCCAGCTGCAGCTCGAAATGCTGGCCAAGCTCGATGCCGTATCGCTGGAGGATCTGTGCCAGAAGGCCCAGAACGCCGGCATACGTTCCGACGCGCATCAACGTTTGGACTTCAGCATCTGATATCCTGATCCGGTCGATAGATTGGGGCAGGAATCGGTTCGAGCAATCGGCGGGAGAGCAATGAGCGAGCAAGCAGCCGCGTTTCGCGGGCGGATCTACGACACCTTCCTGGATACGATCGGCGCGACGCCGATCGTGCGCCTGGCGAAGCTGGCGAAATCGGAGAACGTGAAGGCCGATCTCCTCGCCAAGTGCGAGTTCTTCAACCCGCTCTCCTCGGTGAAGGATCGCATCGGTCTCGCCATGATCGAGCACCTGGAGCAGAGCGGCACGTTGAAGCCGGGCGCGACACTGGTCGAGCCGACCAGCGGCAACACCGGCATCGCACTCGCCTTCGTCGCCGCGGCCAAGGGCTATCGTCTGATCCTGACCATGCCGGAGAGCATGTCGATCGAGCGGCGCAAGATGCTCCGTCTGCTGGGCGCGGAGCTGGAGCTGACCCCGGCGCCGCGCGGCATGTCGGGCGCCATCCAGCGCGCCGAGCAGCTCCTGAAGGAGATCCCGAACTCGATCATGCCCCAGCAGTTCAGCAATCCCGCCAATCCCGCCGTCCATCGCAAGACCACGGCGGAGGAGATCTACGCGGATTGCGGCGGCAAGCTCGACTATTTCCTGTCCGGTGTCGGCACCGGCGGCACCATCACCGGCGTCGGCGAGGTACTGAAGCCGCGCATGCCGAACCTGAAGGTGATCGCGATCGAGCCCGAGGACAGCCCGGTCATTTCCGGCGGTCAGCCGGGACCACATAAGATCCAGGGCATCGGCGCCGGCTTCATCCCGGAGAACCTGCACCGCGAGGTGATCGACGAGGTGCTGACGGTCTCCAACGCCAACGCCTTCTCCATGGCGCGGAAGGCGGCACGGATCGAAGGCATGCCGGTCGGTATCTCCTCGGGCGGTGCGCTCGCCGCAGCTTGCGAGCTCGGCCGCCGGTCCGGCATGGAAGGCAAGCGCATCCTGGTGATCCTGCCCTCCTTTGCGGAGCGCTATCTTTCGACGGCGCTGTTCGAAGGGCTGGAGTAGAGATGCGAGCTCGCTGGTCCACCACACTCGGTCGTCATGCCCGGGCTTGGCCCGGGCATCCACGAGTTTGGTGCAATCAGAAAGTAACTCGTGGATGCCCGGCCTCCGCCGGGCATGACGACCCAGTTGGGGCCGAGCATCGCGTGAAGCCGACCAAGAGGACGCTGTGATGCTGGAGCTCTCCGACCGCCAGCTCGAGCGCTATGCGCGGCATGTGATCCTCGACGAAGTGGGCGAGGAGGGCCAGGCGAAGCTGATCGCGGCCAAGGTGCTGATCGTCGGCGCCGGCGGCCTTGGCGCGCCGCTGCTGCTCTATCTCGGCGCGGCGGGTGTGGGCACCCTCGGCGTGGTCGACAACGACACGGTCGACCTCTCCAACTTGCAGCGCCAGGTGATCCACGACGAGACCACGCTTGGCCTCGCCAAGACGGCGAGCGCCCGGCAGCGCCTCGCGCACCTCAATCCCGAGGTCAGGGTCGTCGAGCATGAGGAGCGCCTGACCGCGGAGAATGTCGAGCGGCTGATCGCCGATTACGACATCGTCGCCGACGGCAGCGACAATTTCCGCACCCGATACCTGCTGAACGACGCCTGTTTCAAGGCCAGGAAGACCCTGGTCAGCGCCGCCTTGCTGCGCTTCGACGGCCAGCTCTCGACCTACAAGGCGCATCTGGGCGCCGGGCATCCCTGCTACCGCTGCATCTTCCCGGACCAGCCGCCGGCGGACCTGATCCCGCGCTGCGAGGAGGCCGGCATCTTCGGCGCAGTCGCCGGCGTCATGGGCTGCCTGCAGGCGACCGAGGTCCTGAAGGAGATCCTCGGCCTCGGCGATTCCCTCTCCGGGCGCCTCATGATCTACGACGCGCTGGCGCCGGCCTTCCGCACCGTGCGCATCGCCAAGGATCCCGCCTGCCCCTGCTGCGGCAAGGGCTGAGGCCGGCCGGGCGATGTCCGGTGCTATGCGCGATCCGATGCATGATCCGTGGGTCCCTACCCTGCGGGTCGCGCGGCCGACCGACGACATCGAGGCCCTGCTGCCCTTCTATGTGGACGGCCTCGGCTTCCAGGTCCTGACCCGGTTCTCCGACCACGATGGCTTCTCCGGCATCGTCCTCGGGCATCCGGGCCAGCCCTATCACCTGGAGTTCACCCATCATCTCGGCCACAAGGTCGGCCGCGCGCCCAGCAAGGACAACCTGATCGCCATCTACCTGCCCCAGCGCCTTGCCTGGCAGGCAGCGGTCGATGCCATGGCCCAGGCCGGCTTCCCGCCGGTGGCGTCGTACAATCCCTATTGGGACCAGCATGGGAAGACCTTCGAGGACCCCGACGGCTACCGCGTCGTGCTGGTGCAGCGGAGCTGGGAGCGGTGAACGAGCGCAAAGCCGAGAGATTGACAAACCGCGTCAGCGATATTGTGGTCTGGGCATTGACGAGCGGTCTCGTCCTCGCCTGCGGCTACGGCCTTGCCGTTGCATTGACGAACGCAGTCGGCTTTTTCGTTTTCTTTCCGCTGGTCGCCGTGTTGGTTATTCCCGTCGTACTTGGTCTCTTCGTCGGTGGCCCCATCGCCATCGCCATCGTGGGCCTGCGCAAGCGACGTCTGGCGATGGTTGTCGGGCCAGCGATGCTGGTACCGATCTTCCTCGGGGTGTCCATCGCATCGAATTGGTTTGATTTCCAGCATGCCTCAGCTGCTGTTGCTGCACTCGACAAGCGCCAATTCGCACCGGCCAACGGACTGCATCGTCTGGTCTTCATGGAATTCGCACGCAGCCCTGACTGTGACGGCATTTGTCAGCAGATCCTTCTCCACACGAACTACAACGTCGGGATCGATGGCGCCCCACGTGTCCTGTACCGCAAAGTTTCCGAATCTGAGTGCAGTACGACCGATCTCACCACTCTCCATTTCTCGGGCGTCTGCGTGACTCGTGAAGTGTCAACGCAAGCGATCGACGACGGCCTGATTGTAGAGACGCCGGGAACATATGTGCCCGGCGGGCAATCCGGGGTAGGGGAGTGGGACGTATTCGGCAGGTTGCCCATGCCGGAGTTCACCGGCGACGCATTCGCGGTGGTCGAGCGCGTTCCCGGCGTCGAGGATCGGCTCCTCGGTATGTGGGTGTCCGGCAAGGTCGCGGTTTGGCCGTTCCATTCCGGCCCTATCGGCAAGAGCTTCAGCCGCGGCGAGTTCTATGCCGCGGCGCTGGGTCTGCCGATCCAGGAGTGATCGACGACGGCCGAAACCCTTCCAGCCCACCTTAGACCCTTGGATTCAGCGCCCCTGCCTACCGCCCCAGCGTGGCGACCATCACATTTACGGCCTCAGCACCCCGGAATCCGTGGCGACCGTCACGCCGCGGACGAACTCCAGCGACCCCCGGGATCGGTCCGGCGACCGACCTTCCAGCAGGCCGGCATGGTCGGCCGATCTCTCGATGGAGGGTCACATGAATATCATTCAGGCGCCCACCCCGCTCCCGATTCAGAACATCTTCGGGCCGCTGACCTATATCGGCGGGGCCGGCAACGACACGATCCAGGGTTACAGCCTGGTCTACAACTACATCCTCGGCAACACCGGCGACGACTGGCTCTACGGCAATGTCGGCGGCGACATGCTGGTCGGCGCCGACGGCAACGATCACCTGTTCGGCGGCAACGGCAACGACCAGCTGTTCGGCAATGACGGCAACGACGTGATTCAGGGCGGCAACGGCGACGACCTGATCTACGGCGGCGACGGCGACGACAAGCTTTATGGCGGCGCCGGCCATGACGAGATTCACGGCGAGGCCGGCAACGACTGGATCCAGACCGGCAACGACAGCAGCACCGTCTACGGCGGCGACGGCAACGACACCGTCTATGCCGGCAACGGCAACGACTTCATCGACGGCGGCGCCGGAAACGACGCGCTCTCCGGCGGCAAGGGCGACGACACCATCATCGACAGCGGCGGCGGCGACGACGTGCTGTCCGGCGGCGTCGGCAACGACTATCTCGCCAGCGGCGACGGCAACGATATCGTCAACGGCGGCGACGGCAATGACACGATCTATGCCGCGACCGGCGACGACATCGTCTATGGCGGCAACGGCAACGACATGATCGACGGCGGCGCCGGCAACGACTACCTGTTCGGCCAGGCCGGAAACGACACGATCTACGGCGGCGATGGCAACGACACGATCGAGCCGGGCGCCGGCAAGGATACCGTCTATGGCAATGGCGGCGACGACCAGGTCAATGTCACGCTGAGCGACCTGCTCTACGACCATATCGACGGCGGCACCGGCTACGACAGTCTCGCCTTCATGCAGAACACGACCGTCAACCTCGACACGGTGAAGGGCAACCTGCACGGCATCGACGAGGTCAACCTGCTCGGCACCAAATCGACCGTCTCATTGAACGCCCAGGATGTGCTCGACATCAGCGACAACGGCACCCTCGCCATCACCGGCAATGCCAAGGATTCCGTGGTCTCCCATGGCCAGGGCTGGCAGCTGACCGGCACCCAGACCATCCACGGCGAAACCTACAACGTCTACGAGGCCCATGTGGGCAACCAGACCGCCCACCTGCTCGTCGATACCCACATCATCGACCAGACCTCGAACCTGAGCTGAGCAGGCCGAGGGACAAACGAAAGGGCCCGCCGGGTGACCGGCGGGCCCTTCATTACAGCATCGCTTCCAGCACCCGGTCCGGCGGCTTGTGGCCGTCGGCGAAGGTCTTGATGTTGATGATGACCTTCTCGCCCATGTCGATGCGGCCCTCGATGGTGGCCGAGCCCATATGCGGCAGCAGCACCACGTTGTCGAGGCGGAGCAGCTTCGGATTGACGGCCGGCTCGTGCTCGAAGACGTCGAGGCCGGCGCCGGCCAGCTCCTTCTTCTCCAGCATCCGCGTCAGCGCGTTCTCGTCCACCACTTCGCCGCGGGCGGTGTTGACGATGTAGGCGTGCTTCTGCATCAGCTTCAGCCGCCGCGCCGACAGGAGATGATAGGTCGCCGGGGTGTGCGGGCAGTTGATCGAGATGATATCCATCCGCGAGAGCATCTGGTCGAGGCTCTCCCAATAGGTGGCCTCGAGCTGCTGCTCCACGCTGGCATGGACCCGGCGGCGGTTGTGGTAATGGACCGAGAGGCCGAAGCCGCGCGCCCGCCGGGCGACCGCGGTGCCGATCCGACCCATGCCGACAATGCCGAGTCTTTTCCCATAGATCCGGTGCCCGAGCATGAACATCGGGCCCCAGCCCTTCCATTCGCCGGAGCGGATCAGGCGCTCGCCCTCGCTGACCCGGCGCGCGACCGCCAGCACCAGGGCCATGGTCATGTCCGCGGTGTCCTCAGTGAGGACGCCCGGCGTATTGGTGACGGTGATGCCGCGCTGGCGGGCCGTGGCGAGGTCGATGTGGTCGACGCCGGTGCCGAACGAGGCAATGAGGCGGAGATTGGGCCCGGCCTGGGAGAGGACCGCGGAATCGATCCGGTCCGTGACGGTCGGCACCAGCACGTCGGCGGTCTTCACCGCGTCGATCAATTCGGCTTGATCGAGGGGCCGGTCCTCCAGGTTCAACTTCACCCGGAAGAGCTCCATCATCCGGGTTTCGACGCTGTCCGGCAGCTTTCGCGTGACGACGACGTAAGGCTTGCTACCGGGCATCCATGTCCTCCAGAAGCGCCTCCCCCGGCGCCGGGCGATATGTCCTGCAATAGCAAGCCCGGCGCGTTCCTGTCCAGCGCCCGGCCGCCCACCGGACGACTGGCGGGACGATCAGCCGCTTGACCCACTTCCGAACCGATTTAGATTGGTGCGGCAATGTCTGATTCGCCGCAGTTTCCGGACGATTCGTGCCGCTTTCGCCCCGCTTTTCCAGGGTTCGTGAGGGCTTGTTGCCGTGGCGCCGTTGCCGCTGCCCTATTATTGCTGGTCCTGATCGGCCCCGCGCGCGCCGACAACGAGCCGCTGCCCCTGCCGCGCTACGCCTCCTTGAAATCGAACGAGGTCAACCTGCGCACGGGGCCGGGCGAGGACAAGCCCAAGCTCTGGGTCTATCAGCGCGCCGGCATGCCGGTGGAGATTATCGAGGAGTTCGACACCTGGCGGCGGATCCGCGACTACCAGGGCGTCGTCGGCTGGGTCAGCGCCAACCTGCTGAGCGGCAAGCGCACGGCTATCGTCATCGACGTGCGACGCACGATGCACGATTCCCCCGATCCCTCCTCGCCGCCGGTGGCCGCGGCCGATCCCGGGGTGATCGGCCGGATCCTGGAATGCCAGGGCGATTGGTGCCGGCTCGACATCCAGGGCTACAAGGGCTGGCTGAAGCGATCCGAGATCTGGGGCGTCTATCCCGACGAGGCGATCAAGGAATAGCCAGCTAAGCGAAGTCGCCGGCGAGCTCGGCGCGCATCGCCTCCGGCATCACCGCCATGTGGCTGTATTCCGGATGGCTGAAGCCGAGGATCACCTGGTCGGCGGCGCGGAATTTCGCCACCTGGTCCGGCGTGAACGGGAAATGGACGAACTGCACCGAGGAGGCCTTGCCCTCCTCATTGGTGCGGTCCTGGTCGGCTTCCGGCACGCCCTTCACGGTCTCGCCCTCGAACTTCAAGAAGGCGGTCTCCTCGACCCCGCCCAGGCGCGCCAGGAAACGCCCGCGGCGGATCGGGTCGTCGATCTCGAACATGACGGTCGCCGTCAGCTCGCTGCCCTTCGGGATCAGCGGATTGTAGGCGCGGAGCTCGTCCTCGATCTGCGCCTCCCCGCCCTTCTCGATGTGCAACATCTCCTGGACCTGCTGCAGCATGGTGTCGAAGCATTCGAAGTGGAAAGTCGCGGCAGGACCGACCTCCATGCGGCGGCGGCGCTTCAGCGCCACCACCTCCTTGCGGAGCTCGGCGCGCCGCGCGGCATAATCCGCCGGCGGCAGGATGTCGGCGCGGGTGATCTCGGTCTTGCGCATGGCGGTCACCGCTCGGTCCCAGTGCGAAATGATCAGGCGAGCCCGTAGGCGCGGGCGAAGAGCTGGATCGGATGCCAGGAATGCTCCGGCGCCTTCCCGGCGTCGAGCCGCGCCATGCCCTGGACGATGTGCTCGGCGGCCAAGGGGCATTCCGAGGCGACGAACGTCTTCTCGGCGGAGATCGCCTGGCGCGCGACCGGACGGCCGATCTTGAGCGCGATCGGGAAGTTCTCCTTCATGACGCCCCAGGAGCCGCCATGGCCGGAGCAGCGCTCGATGACGGCGAGATCGGCCTCCGGGATGAGGCGCAGCATCTCCGCCGCCTTCTGGCCCATGTTCTGGGCGCGGGCATGGCAGGCGAGATGGACGGCGACGCCGCCCGGCAACTTCTCCAGCCCCGGCGCCAGACCTTCGCGGCGGGCGATGTCGACCACGTATTCGCTGACGTCGAAGGTCGCGTCGGAGAGCTGCTTGATCCGCGCATCCTGCGGCAGGATCAGCGGCCATTCGAATTTCAGCATCAGCGCGCAGGAGGGGACGAGCGCGATCACGTCGTAGCCCTCGTTCACATAGGGGAGCAGCGCGTCCACCACCGATTGCGCATGCTCGGCGACCCGCGCGACATCGCCGCGCTCGAATTGCGGCATGCCGCAGCAGCGCGGATAGACCACCTCAGTCTCGACGCCGTTCCGGGCGAGCACGGCGCGGGCTGCCATGCCGATTCCGGGATTGTTGTAATTGACGAAGCAGGTGGCGTAGAGCACGGCCTTGCGCCCATAGGCCGGCGCCCGGACGTTCACCTCCGGCTTCTCTTCCATCGAGCGGAGGACGAAGGTCCGGCCGTGGAACTTCGGCAGCGCCGCCTCGCGATCGACGCCGATCGTCGCCTCCATCGCCGCGCGGGCGACCCCGTTCCTGTTGGCGAAATTGACCACCGGGGCCGCCAGCGCCGCGATCCGGCCGTTGCGGTCGGTTTCGGTGACCTGGGCGCCGATCGGGTCCGAGCGGGTCGCCTTCAGCTCCGCCGCGCGATAGCGGAGCATGAGGTGCGGAAAGTCGAGCGCCCATTCATGCGGCGGCACGTAGGGGCACTTGGTCATGAAACAGAGGTCGCAGAGCGTGCACGCGGCCTCGACCTGCTTGTAGTCCTTGGGATCGACCCCCGCCATCTCGTCGGGCTGGGCGTCAACGAGGTCGAAGAGGCGCGGGAAGGAATCGCAGAGATTGAAGCAGCGCCGGCAGCCATGGCAGATCTCGAAGACGCGGTGCATCTCCGCTTCGATCTTCGCCATGTCGTAGAAATCGGGGTTCTGCCATTCCAGGGGAAAGCGAACCGGTGGTTCGAGGCTGCCTTCGCGCATGGCGCCTGCCTAGATGGATGGAGAGCGAGAGGGAGGCATCGGCCGGCGCCGCCCGACGATCACGTCAGGCGGCACCGGCGAATGCGGACGGCTCGATCGCTCAGCCGAGCGTGTCGAGCGCCTTCTGGAAGCGGCCGGCATGCGACTTCTCGGCCTTCGCCAGGGTCTCGAACCAGTCGGCGATCTCCTCGAAGCCCTCTTCGCGGGCGGTGCGGGCCATCCCCGGATACATATCGGTGTATTCGTGGGTCTCGCCGGCGATCGCCGCCTTCAGGTTCGGCGCG
>DATKNM010000611.1:0-5803 GCA_035541335.1 Binatia bacterium | reverse complement strand
ATCGTTGTATGCGGCGACCGTGCCATCGGCCCGGCGCGGGTACCACTTCTCCGGATTGGTGTCGCGGCTGGCATAGAACTCCACCGCCTGGCGCAATGAATGGAACACGCCGTTGTGGAAGAAGGTCTGCCGCAGGGCGACGTTGCGGAGGCTGGGCGTCTTGAAGAGGCCGCAATAATCGGCCTTGCCGAGCAGATCGCGCCGCAGCGGCCCGCAAAGGCCGAGGTCGAAGTACCTGGGATCGGCGTTGGCGGGGATCGCCGGGTTGCGCGGCACGCCGAGGCCGATCATGCCGTAATCGGTGAATTGCGGCGGCGTGCCGTCGCCGCGGACCTGACTGATGTGGCAGCTGGCGCAATTGCCCTTCTTCTCGTCGTTGAACAGCGCGAGGCCCCGCGCTTCCTGGTCCGTGAGCTTCGCCTTGCCCGCCAGATAGGCGTCGTACTTGCTGCTATAGGGATAGAAGGTCGCCGCATCCTCCTGGAAGGTCTCGAGCGCGGTCAGGATCGCGGTGAAGGCGCGGTCGGGATCGGCGAAGACATCGGCACCGGCGATGGCGCGGAGCTCCTTGGCATAGGCGCTCCCGGCAATGCGCGCCACCACCGCCGCGGCGCTGGCATTGGCCATCTCGTTCGCTGCCAGCAGCGGGATCCGGGCCTGCTCGCGGGGCCGGTCCGCGCGGCCGTCCCAGGTGAGGCCGCCGGTCGGGCCGTTATCGACGCTCTCGTCGCCCTCTTCCTCATTGTCGAAGAAGTGCTCGGTGAACTGCGGCGTCGCCTGGAGGTAGGTCAGCGCGGGCACGGCCCTTGTGCCGGGCTGCTTCAGATCAAGGCCGCCTAGCTGAACCGGCGATGCATTGGCCGGCGTGAAACCGTGCTCCGGGACGTGACAGCTGGCGCAGCTGAGCTTGCCCGACGCGGAAAGAATGGGATCGGAGAACAGCCGGCGGCCGAGATCGGTCAGCGCCGCTGCCTCGCGATAGGCGTCCGCGCGGGATTGCGGCGCCTCGCCGGCGCGGCCGGATTCTCCCCCAAGGGAACCGGCGAGGATCAGGACGATTGTGAGCGCAGCGCCGGCGATGACAGTCCGGCGAACGGGGCGCTGCAGCATCGGGCTCCACCATCGGGAATGACCGTCGTATCCTCGCACGCCCCTGGCCCTTTCGCACCTGCATCATGCATTCTTCGGGAGTCTGTCACCAAACTGCAACGCGCCCCCGCGAAGACTGGAACCGCGGACCCGGGGGGCCCGCCATTAAGACAGGGAAATCTCATGACGAAACGTATGCGACTGCTGACCGTGCTCAGCCTCAGTCTCGGCGCCGTGGCGGCGGTCTCCGCCTGCGCGACGAACGGCGGCCCGAAGGGCGTCGCCTCGGTCCAGAACGTGGTGGTGATCTACGCGGAGAACCGCAGCTTCGACAATCTCTACGGCAACTTCCCCGGCGCCAACGGGCTGCAGAATGTCTCGGCCGCCCAGGCGCAGCAGATCGACCGCAACGGCAAGGCCTTCACCGAGCTGCCGCCGGTCTGGGATGGCCTGACCGCGAAGGGTGTCACCCCGGTGATCACCCAGGCGCAGACCGCGCATCTCCCGAACCAGCCCTTCGCGATCGACGACCCGAACGGGCTCAACGCCTCGCTCGGCGTAACGACCCACGATCTCTGGCATCGCTTCTACCAGGAGCAGATGCAGATCGACCACGGCAAGAACGACAAGTTCGTCGCTTACGCGGATTCCGGCGCGCTGGTCATGGGGCATTACGACGGATCGAAGCTGCCGCTCTGGGCGGTCGCCCAGAAATACACGCTCGCCGACAATTTCTTCCAGGGCGCTTTCGGCGGCTCGTTCCTCAACCACCAATTCCTGATCTGCTCCTGCGCGCCGAAATATCCCGATGCCGACAAATCGCCGGCCAAGGGTCTGATCGCCGCGGTCAACGACGACAACGTCACGCTGACGCCCTCGATCCAGAGCGCGATGTCGGCCCTGGATGGGATTCCGAAGTTCGTCAGTGACGGGGCGATCACGCCGGACTTCTACGCCGTCAACACCATGCAGCCGGCCTATCAACCCAGCAACAATCCGCCGGCGCAGGGTGGCGACCCCGCGATGGCCGATCCGGCCGCCAAGACCACCCTGCCGCCGCAGACGGCGCAGACCATCGGCGAACTCCTCTCCGCCAAGGGCATCACCTGGGCATGGTATGCCGGCGCTTGGCAGGCCACGCTCGACGGCAAGAACGGCGCTCAGGTGCCGAACTTCCAGTTTCACCACCAGCCGTTCAACTACTTCGCGGCTTACGCTCCGGGGACGCCGGCCCGCGCCGAGCACCTGAAGGACGGCGGCCTCGCCGGCTCGGAGTTCATCAAGGCGATCGATGCCGGCACCCTGCCCCAGGTCGCGTTCTACAAGCCCCAGGGCAACCTCAACGAACATGCCGGCTACACCGACGTGATGTCCGGCGACCAGCACCTGGCCGACGTGATCGCGCATCTCGAGAAGAGCCCGCAATGGGAGCACACGTTGGTGATCCTGACCTATGACGAGAACGGCGGGTTCTGGGACCATGTCGCGCCGCCGAAGGCGGATCGCTGGGGCCCCGGCAACCGGATCCCGGCGCTGATCATCGGGCCCATGGTGAAGAAGGGCTTCGTCGATCACACGGAGTACGACACGACCTCGATCATCCGCTTCCTCATGAAGCGCTACGACCTCCCGGCCCTCCCCGGCATCGCCGAGCGCGACAAGGCGCTCGCCGCCGCCGGCAGCCCGCCCATGGGCGACCTGACCAACGCGATCAACCAGTAACCGGCATCCATTGCTGCAGCGCAACGGGGCGTTCCGTGCCCCGTTGCGCCTCTACCGCTACCGACCAGCCCTTGACAGACGGCCCGGGACACGCGACCCCTGCGGTCTGAATTGTGGTCAGACCAAAGGGAAGCGGGTCCATGCATATCTTGATCGTCGGCGCGGCGGGGATGATCGGCCGGAAAGTGACCGACCGCTTGGTGCTGGACGGAACGCTCGGCGGTCGCGCCCTCACCCGCCTCACCTTGACCGACGTGGTCGAGCCCACGAAGCCGACGGGCTTCAAGGGCGAGGTCGTGACATTGCAGAGCGACCTCTCCGCCCCCGGCGCCGCGGCCAAGCTCGCCGCCCTTCGTCCCGACACGATCTTCCATCTGGCCGCCATCGTCTCCGGCGAGGCGGAGGCGGATTTCGAAAAGGGCTACCGCATCAACCTCGACAGCACCCGGGCGCTGTTCGAGGCCATCCGCCAGGAGGGCCTGAAATCCCCCTATCATCCCCGCCTGGTCTTCACCTCGTCGATCGCGGTCTTCGGCGCGCCCTTCCCGGACAAGATCGGCGATGAGTTCGTCCAGGCGCCTTTGACCAGCTACGGCACCCAGAAGACCATCGACGAGCTGCTGCTCTCGGATTATTCCCGCAAGGGCTTCCTCGACGGGATCGGCATCCGCCTGCCGACCATCTGCATCCGTCCCGGCAAGCCGAACAAGGCGGCGTCGGGTTTCTTCTCCAACATCCTCCGCGAGCCCCTCTCCGGCCAGGAAGCGGTCCTGCCGGTGCCGGAGGATGTCCGGCACTGGCATGCCAGCCCCCGGGCCGCGGTCGGCTTCCTGATCCATGCCGCGACGCTCGACACCGCGAAGCTGGGGCCGCGGCGCAATCTCAACATGCCGGGCCTCTCCGCGACCGTCGGCGAGCAGCTCGAGTCCCTGAAGCGGTTCGCGGGCGAGAAGGCGCTGAAGCTCATCCGCCGCGAAGCCGATCCGACCATCCAGAAGATCGTCGCCGGCTGGCCCCGGAACTTCGACCCGCAGCGGGCGACCGCCCTCGGTTTCCGGGCGGAGACCTCATTCGACCAGATCATCCGCATCCACGTCGAGGACGAGCTCGGCGGCAAGATCGCGTAACGCCGGGTTCATTCGGCGCAGCCGCACACCTGCATGTTCGCGC
The DNA here is from genome assembly GCA_035541335.1 of Binatia bacterium. Taxonomy (GTDB): domain Bacteria; phylum Pseudomonadota; class Alphaproteobacteria; order Dongiales; family Dongiaceae; genus Dongia. Next base: position 1,822 of record DATKNM010000611.1, on the reverse strand, counting down.
CACCGGCCTCGGTGCGCTGAAAGACCCTTTCCGACTCCATGCCCGCGGAGGCAGAATTCTCCGGCCTGCGTGGGGCCCTAATGGGGAGAGGTCACGATGCTCCGGTTCCCGGTATTAGCGGCCGCGCTGGCGGCGCTCCTTGGCGGTTGGCTGGTGCCGATCGCAGGGGCATCTGCGGCGGATCAGGTCGAGCTCCGGCTCATCACCCAGCCGAAGAGCGGCGGCAACGACGCCCGCAGCATCGCCATCGATTCCGGCGATCCCGTCACCATCGGCACCCAGCTCGCCCTGACGGTGAAGGCCAATGCCGACGTGACGGTCAACATCCGCTATGTGCCCAGCGACGGCGCGCCGACCCTGCTGGCGCAGGCGTTGCACATCAAGGCCGGCGAGACCAAGCGCCTGCCGGACGACGGCGGCAATTGGTACAAGATCACCACCGGCTCCGGCGAGGAGCAGATGATCGCCGAGGATGCGTCCGGCGCGGTGCTGGCCAAGGCGACCTACCGCATCGTCGATTCCTCGAGTTTGCAGATCGGCAACCTGACGACGACCGCCAGCAGCCAGGGCAACAGCTCGAGCAGCGACAAGCTCGGCGGCGTCGATCTCGGCAACTACCAGCAGACGCCGGACGTGGTGGCGCAATCCTCCGCTGTCGCGAAGACCCTGGAGCAGGCGCCCTCGACTGCCACCAGCCGCAGCATCGGCTCCGACGTGTTCAAGAAGGTGGCCAGCGGCGTGGTGCTGGTGGTGAACGGCGACTTCATCGGCGCCGGCGCGATCCTCAACCAGGACGGCCTGGTGATCACCAATCATCACGTGGTGGCGGGAGCCGACACGGTCTCGGTGATCTTCATGCCGCCCTCAGGTGTCGCGGTCGAGGACAGCAAGGCTTACGATGCGGCCGTCGAGCGGATCGACGTGATCGCCGACCTCGCCCTCATCCGGATCAAGAATCCGCCGGAGAACATGACGCTGGTGACGCTCGGCGATCCCTCCGCGGTCGAGGTCGGCGAAGAGGTGAACGCGATCGGCCATCCGCACGGCGAGTTCTGGAGCTACACCCGCGGCTATGTCAGCCAGATCCGTCCGAAATACGGCTGGAACGACTCCCATTACGACCACCAGGCCGACGTGATCCAGACCCAGACCCCGATCAATCCCGGCAATTCCGGCGGGCCGCTGCTGGACGACCAGGGCAAGCTCATCGGTATCAACAGCTTCGTCGATCCGGACGCCCAGGGGCTCAACTACGCGGTCTCGGTCGATGAGGTGACGCGGGTGATGCAGATGACCGGCGACCGCCTGGCGGACGGCAGCCAGGTCGAGGCGAACAGCACGCCCAGCACCCAGAGCGACACCGGGAAGATCGAGGTCTCGCAATCCACCAAGGGCTACAAGACCTGGGAATACGACGACAATCACGACGGCAAGACCGATCGCTGGGGCGTCGACATGGACGGCGACGGGAAACCCGATCTCTATCTCGTGGACCAGGACGGCGACGGCAAAGCCGATTATGCGCTGGTCGATCGCAACGAGAACGGCAAGCCGGAAGCGAAGATCATCTACGGCGACCGCTCGAAGAACGAATGCGACGTCTGGGAGATCGACGAGAACGAGGACGGGAAGCCGGAGTCCATCGGCATGGATTACGACTATGACGGAAAGCCTGACGTGGTCCGCCCGGAATAACGCAAGCGCCCGCGGATTTCCCCAATCCGCACATTATTTCCGTCATGACGCAAAGATTGGTTAGCCAATCAAATTAATGGTTTGCTAACCCGTACTCCGTTAACTTTCCAATCCATAACGGTTTAAA
>DATKNM010000610.1:0-6441 GCA_035541335.1 Binatia bacterium | reverse complement strand
CAGAAGCTGGTCTATTCCGACATGCACCAGAAGCTGGTGACCCAGCTGATCGGCAATGCGAGCTACTACAACGTGCTCGAGGTCGACTTCCTCTGGGCCGGCGAGTTTCCCGAGGCCGGCTGGCTCGCCGACCTGCAGCCCTTCGTCGACAAGACCGGCTTCGACCTGAAGCCGTTCATCCCCTCGATGATGGATCTGGTGGGGAACCACAAGGGCAAGCTCTACATGATCCCCATGTACAACTACTCCATGGGCGTCGTGTACCGGACCGATCTCCTCGAAGATCCCAAGCTCAAGGATGCGTACAAGACGGAGACCGGCAAGGACCTCGCCTTCCCGCAGAGCCTCGCGGAATACGTCGAGATCTCGAAGTTCATGAGCAAGCATGCCGGGAACGGCGTCGTCGGCGCCGCCATGCAGTCACAGCGCGGCGACCCGAACAGCATGGAGTTCTCCAACTATCTGTTCTCCAACGGCGGCCGCTATCTCGACGACAGCGGCAAGGTGGCACTGAACAGCCCGGAGGCCGTGAAGGCGCTGGAGCTCTATGTCGACAACATCAAGAACGGCGCGCAGAAGGGCGCGCTTTCGGCGACGCTCGACGACACGTCGCGGCTGATGTGCGACGGCAAGGCCTGGAGCATGGTCACCTATTGGTGGATGCTGCCGCAGATGGACAACAAGGATGCCTGCCCGAACGTGGCCGGCAAGGTCGCGGTCGGCGTGATGCCGGGCGGCCATGGCGAGAGCGGCGGCTGGGGCTGGGGCATCCCGAAGAACGAGAGTCCGGAGCTGCAGGATGCCGCCTGGAAGTTCATCAGCTGGGTGCAGGGCAAGGAGGCCTCGATCACCCGGGCGATGCAGGGCCATGCGCCGACCCGGTCGGACGTCTATTCGGATGCGGGCGTTCTCGCAAAATATCCCTACTACAAGCAGGCACTGGACGTGGTGGCGAGCGGGGAGCCGTTCCCGGTCTTCACCTATTCGGCGCAGTACGAGGACGTGCTCGGCCGCCAGCTCTCGCTGGCCGGCTCCGGTGACGCCAAGCCCGCCGACGCGATCAAGGCGGCGGCCGACGGACTGGATGAGCTGCTGAAGAAGTCGCAGTGACGCTGACCGGCGTCACGGCTGGGTTCAACCCTCTCCTCACCCCCTCCCCCATGCTTGGGGGAGGGGCAGGAGAGGGCAAATATGTCGTCAACACGCGATGACCGCTGAAGCCGCCATCGAAGCACCGAAGCCGCGTCGACAGCGCGATCGCTGGCGCGCGACCGGGTGGAAGTTCGCGGCACCGGGCCTGTCCATGATCGCCATCGTCATGGGTTTCCCGCTCATCTATGCGCTGCTCCTCAGCATCTCCTCCTTCACTCTGCTGCATCCGAGACTCCAGCCCTTCATCGGGCTGGAGAACTTCCGGACGGTGATGGCGGACGAGTACTTCTGGCATTCGGTCTGGATCACCATCAAGTATTCCGCCGTCACCGTCGCCGGCGAGTTCCTGCTGGGACTCGCGATCGCGCTGGTGCTGAACCGCGTGGTGCGCCTGAAGGCGGTCTATTTCGCGATCCTGACCATTCCCATGGCGATGTCGCCGGTCAGCGTCGGCCTCGTCTGGCACATGCTGCTGCAGCCCAATCTCGGCATCATCAACCGGCTGCTCGACGCCTCCGGGATCGGCGGCATCGACTGGATGGGCGATCCCAATCTCGCCTTCTGGACCGTGGTCTTCGTCGATGTCTGGCAGCAGGTCTCCTTCGTGATCCTGATCCTGGCGGCAGGCCTGGCGTCGTTGCCGAAGGAGCCCTATGAGGCGGCGGAGGTGGACGGCGCCGGCGAGGTCCAGCAGTTCTGGTACCTCACCCTGCCGATGCTCCGGCCGGTAGCGGCGATTGCCATCGTGATCCAGCTGATCAACGAGACCCGGACCTACGACCTCGTTTATGTCCTCACCCGGGGCGGACCGGGCATCGCTACCGACCTCTTGAGCTACTTCGCCTATCGCCGGGCGTTCCTGGGCTTGAGCATCAGCGAGGGCGCCTCGGTCTCCTTCGTGCTCCTGCTGATGGTCCTCGCCTTGACCGTGGTCTTCTTCCGCCTGGTGACCCGGCGCGCCTAGCCGCCAGCGCCCTCCGATTCTGATATATCGCGGCGTTCTGACGCGCCCTGGCCAGGGCGCGCGACGGACCCGATAAGTTCATCTAAGTGTCAGGAATATAAGTGTATTCTATTGTGCCTGCTGCGATGCAACAAATGGCTTGATTTTACTGCTGCATTGCACCATGTTTGATCCAATTGTGCAGTGCACAATGAAGGCAGATGACATGAAAGCCAAACGGAGGAGAACCCCCATGGCCACCAAGACCAGCAGCGCCGCCGAGCACAACGATTTCTTCAAGCCGGACTACTTCAAGGTTCCCGATTTCGGTCAGTTCTCGGCCGATTTCAACCGTTGGGTCAGCGACTTCTCGAAGTCGTTCGCCAACGGCAAGGCCCCGAGCGTCGACCTCGAGACCCTGTTCGCCTCCCAGCGCAAGAACTTCGAGGCCTTTGCCAGCGCCAACCAGCTGGCGTTCGACGGCGTCAAGGCTGTTGCCCAGCGCCAGGCCGAGCTCGCCCGTGAGTCGGTCGAGGAGTTCTCGAAGCTCGCCAAGGAGCTGACCGTCCCGGCCAGCGCCGAGGAGAAGCTCGCGAAGCAGGCCGAGATCGCCAAGGCCGCCTTCGAGCAGTCCCTCGCCACCATGCGCGAGATGACCGAGACGCTGCAGAAGTCGAACACCCAGGCGATCGACGTGATCTCCAAGCGCGTCGCCGACAGCTTCGACGAGGTGAAGACCGCCTTCGCGAAGAGCGCGAAGAAGTAATCACCGACCGCCGGCCCATTCCATAGGGCTGACGCTTTCGAGGCCGCCGATCCGGGCAACCGGGTCGGCGGCCTTGATCTTTTTCAAGCCTCGGCTAGCTTCTCCCGACTTGAACGAGGATGGGACATGGCCGAGACAGCCGCCGCGCCGATCAGCGCATCGATTACCTACGACGACTTCGCGAAGGTGGACATCCGGGTCGGCACCATCGTCGCCGCGGAGCCCTATCCCGAGGCGCGCAAGCCGGCCTTCAAGCTCTCGGTCGATTTCGGCCCCGTGATCGGGATCAAGCGGAGCTCGGCGCAGATCACCAAGCATTACGCGCTGGATCGCCTGGTGGGAAAGCAGGTCGCCGCGGTGGTGAATTTTCCACCGAAGCAGATCGGCCGGTTCATGTCCGAGGTGCTGGTCCTGGGCTTTCCCGACGCCGATGGCGGCGTGGTCATGATCGGCCCGGGCCTGCCCGTCCCCAATGGTGGGAAACTGTTCTGAGCCGCGCCCCCAGCGGTTCCTGGCCGTCGGCTTATCGGATTCTTAACCGGACGCGCGCCACAGTCCCGTTCATCTTCGCGTGAGCGGAAATGGGTAAGATCATGCGCGCTTTCGGTCATGGGGCCTATGCCGGCGCCACGGCGGACATGGTTGCCGGTCTGCTGGCGGAGTTCGTCGGCGAATCGCAGGAACGGGTCGCCGATCTCATCAAGCGGATCCCGAAGGGCGAGGGACTGCCGGAGCTGCGGCGGTTCATCTTCGATATGGCGGGCCAGGCGCGGAATTTCGGTCTCTCCATGCTGGAGACGGTGGCCGACCAGGCGCAGAACTACCTGACCGCCATCGACAAGCTGGACGACGAGGCGAACGACGACCTCGGCAAGTATCTCGACGTGATCCAGGACCTGCTCCAGGACCTGCTGGGCGACGGTCACCATGCCGAGGGCGACATCCGCAAGATGGTGCGCGAGCTGCCGACCCGCCGCATCAACGTCGATCTCGATGCACCGCAGGAGATCCGCGACGTCGAGGTCGTTCTGGTGATGGCGCCCGGCACGCAGCAGACCTTCGTCGAGCGCGAGCTCCGCGCCTGCGGTTATCGCGCGACCGCCATTCCGGACACGCTGAAGGCCCTGGCCTACGCAATCCGCGCCAAGCCCGACATGATGATCGTCTCCGCGGTGATGCCGAACCTCTCCGGCATCGACCTCGCCTTGGCCGTCTCGGCGATCCCGGCGACGCGCAACATCCCGCTCGCCATCATCACCAGCCTCGATGCCGGCGACCCGCAATTGAAGGTGCTGCCGAAGAACGTCGCGCTGATCCGCAAGACCAGCGCCTTCGGCGACGACCTCACCAAGGCGCTGCAGCAGGGCTTCCTGATCTGAACCCGATTCTTCGCTAGGTCGGCAGCCGCAACACCGCGCGCAAGCCGCCGAGCGGCGAATCGTGCAGCGTCAGCTCGCCGCCATGGCTGCGCATGATATCGCGGGCGATGGCAAGCCCGAGGCCGGTGCCGCCGGTCTCCGGATTGCGTGAGCCTTCGAGGCGGAAGAACGGCCGGAACACGTCCTCGCGCCGGTCGACCGGAACGCCCGGCCCGTCATCGTCCACGATCACATCGACGCCGTGGCCGCGGGTGCGCACCGAGATTGCGATCCTCTTCCCGTAGCGGCGCGCATTGCCGATCACGTTGGCGAGCGCGCGGCGCAGCCCGTCGCGGCGCAGCGGCAGCTTGATCTTCTGACCGGGCTCCGTGAACTCGATCCGGGCACCCTCGCGGCGGGCGTCGTTGACAGCATCGCCGACCAGCTCGACGAGATCGGCATCGACCGCGCGCTCGGTTCCCTCGCCCCGGGCGAAGGCGAGGTAGCCCTGGACCATGCGCTCCATCTCCTCGACGTCCTTCTTGAGATCGGCGATCTCCGGTCCCTCCCGCATGAGGGCGAGCTGCAGCTTCATGCGCGTCAGCGGCGTCCGCAAGTCGTGGCTGACCCCGGCCAGCATCTCGGTCCGCTGCGTGATCTGGCGGCGGATGCGGTCGCGCATCAGGTTGAAGGCGTGGCCGGCGCGCTCGACCTCGGCGGCGCCGCTGGGGCGGAAGTCGCCGATGTCGCGGCCGCGGCCGAAATCGTCGGCCGCCTGGGCGAGCCGCCGGATCGGGCGCACCTGGTCGCGCATGAAGGCGGTGGCGAAGGCCAGCAGCGCCAGCGAGGTGCCGATGGTCCAGAGCAGGAAGATGTAGGTGGTGGCGCTGAAGAGGCGGGTGCGCCGGACCCGGGCCTGCAAGACGCCGTCGGCCAGCTGCACGTGGATCACGACGTAGTTGCGCAGCGACCGGCTGTCGATCAGGAACGGGCGCTGCACCGCAGCCTGCAGCGCGTTCGAAAGCGCGCGGTCGACCACGTTCTGCCGCGTGATGGTCGGATCGTTCGGCAGGATGTCGCCGGGCTTGAAGGCGAGCCGCAGGTCCATCATGTCGTCGGCGATCTTGAAGACTCCCTTGGCCTGTTCGGGATCGATCGGCCGCGGGAGCAGGCGCATCACCGAGGCGATGTCGCCGGCGACGCTCTGGGCGAAGCGCTGGGTCACGGTGTTCCAATGGCTGGTGTAGAACACCCAGGCCGAGACCGCCTGCAAGAGGACGACCGGCGTCACGATGATGATGATCGAGCGGCCGAGCAGCGTCTGCGGCAGCAGGCGCTCCGCTCCGAGAACGATCCGTCGGAGTTCACGCAACACGGGGAGATCTCAATCCGGTTGCAGCATGTAGCCGCGGCCCCGCACCGTCTGCAGGAAGCGCGGGAAGCGGGGATCGGCCTCGATCTTGCGGCGGAGGCGCGTCATCTGCACATCGACCTGGCGGCTGGCCGGTGATTCACTCGGTCCCTCCTCGGAATCGGCGGCGGAAGCGGAGGAGAGCTCGTCCCGGCTGAGCGCCTCGCCGGCCCGGGCCGCCAGCAACGCCAGGAGATCGGTCTCCGCCTCGGTGAGATAGACCGGCTCCTCGCCCTTGAACAGGCGACGGCGGTCGAGCTCGAACAGGAACTCGCCGAACTTCACGACCGTGCGCTGGGCGGCGGCACGCGGTCCCGGACGCGCGCGCTTCAGGATCGAGCGGATCCTCAAGACCAGCTCCTTCGGCTCGAACGGCTTCGTCAGATAATCGTCGGCGCCGCTCTCGAAGCCGGAGATCCGGTCCTCGATCTCGGTGCGCGCGGTCAACAGCAGGATCGGCACGTCGCTCTCGCTGCGGAGATCGGCGGTGAGCTCGAGCCCGTTCTCGCCGGGCATCATCACGTCCAGCACCAGGAGATCGAAGGCGAGGCTCTTCAGCTTACCCCGGGCATCGGCCGCATCGACCGCGGTCAGCACGTTATAGCCCTGCTCGCCGAGATAGCGGGCGATGAGGTCCCGGAGCCGGCGATCGTCATCGACAACGAGGATGTGCGGCTCCTGTTCGGTCATTCCGGGGTCACCGCGGCGACGGCTTGAAGCGCTCGCGGTCGTCCTCGTTGATCAGGCCGAGCAGCACCTTGCGGAAGCCCTCGACCGCCTCGGCGCCGGCGCTCTTATAGGCGCGCGCCAC
>DATKNM010000609.1:0-5189 GCA_035541335.1 Binatia bacterium | reverse complement strand
TACGAAGTTCTGACCCGAGGCACGACTGCCGTCGCGCAGAACGAAAAGGCCCGGTCGGTGGGGCATACCGCCGGGCCCATCGCCTGATCGGATCAGGGAATGATCGCGATCAGAACAGTTTCAGGATCGCCTGTTGCGCCTGGTTCGCGAGACTTAGGGTAATGGTGCCGAGCTGCTGTCGCGTCTGCAGCTGCAGCATGTTGGCGCTTTCCTCGTTCTGGTCCGCCTGGGTGAGCTTGTTGGCGCCGTCGGCCAGGATGTTCACGAATTGCTGCGTGAAGGTTTGTCGTTCCTGGATGATGTCGAGGTTGTTGTTGAGACTGGACGCCTGTCCCTGGAGCTCGGTCTTGGCCGCCGCGATCATCTTGCTCGCATTGTCGAGGTCGGCCCGATCGAGCCATTGGTTCTGGGCCTGGTCGACCGCAAGGCCCTGGCCGTCGGTCTGCAGGTTGCGGCTGATCACCTGGATATGCGCGACGTTGGTCTCGTCGAGCTGGACCGTCATGTTGTTGGAGTCGGTCGCGTTGGTGACCTGGGCCGTGGTCAGGGTCGAGGTGTAGCCCGTCTGCCCGGCGCGCACGTCGAACAGCAACTGCCTCGGCGCGGTGTATTGTCCGATCGTGTTCAGGATCAGCTCGCCGTTGGCGTTGGCGGTGAGCGCGCTGGCGCCGAGACTGACCACCAGCACGGCGCCGCTGTTGACGCCGCCGGAGATCACGAAGCTCAGCACCTGCTGGGCGCCGAGGCTGGTCGTCAGCGTCGCCTTGCCGCCGTAGCCGTCGTTCAGCACGAAGGTCGAGGCGCTGGAGTCGGTCTTCATGTCGACCGTGATCTTGGTCGCCACGTCGTTGACGAAGCCGGCGACGCTGGTGACGGTCACGTCGCTGACGTCGAACACGCCGCCCAGCACCACCGCCGTGGCCGAGACCTGGTTCGCATCCGAGGCCGAGGCGACGGTGACGCCGTTGAGGCCGGCGGCGCGGAAGTTGATAGAGACCGACTGCGCCGGCGCGCCGTCGCCGATATGGCCGAAGGAATAGATGCCGTCGGCGCTGACGATCATGGTCGAGCTGCCGGCCGGGCCGGTGACGGTGACGCTGTACTGGGTGAACTTGCCGGCGACGAAGTCGTAGTTCGCCGGGTTGGCCTGCGCCGTCACGGTATAGGTGAAGTCGTTGGAAATGCCGCCCGATCCCACGATCGGCGCGCCGGCGATCGCGGTCGCGGCGCCGCCATAGGCCTGGCCCACCACGGCGTTGTACTGCGACGCCTGCAGGATGGTGTGCTCGTCGATCGTGAGGCGCGGCGTGCCGGTGTCGAAGTTCCAGGAGTTCTGGCCGTCCGCCAGCTTCTGCTGGCCCTGCAGGTTGTCGGCGCTGCGGGTGATGGTGCCGCCGATCCCGTTGAAGTTGGTGACGCCGACGCCGAGGTCGGCGAACTTCTCGACCGTCGAGGTGCCGACGCCGGCGGTGTCGGGCACTGCCTCGATCTGGTCGAAGTCGACGTCGAAGTTGATATGCGTGCCGCTGGCGAACTGGTGGTCGAAGTTCAGCACCTGGTCGGTCGACTTCGCCGCCTTCCACTGCGCCTGGGTGTAGGTCTGGGTGAAGGCGGTCGAGCCCTCGGTGACCGTGATGGTCTTGTCCTGGCCGATGCCGCCGGTGATCTTGATCTGCAGCGAGGAGAAGCTGCCCTGGGTCTTGCTCTGGAACCCGGAGACCACGAGGTTTTCAATGCCGCGATCGGCCTCGGCGTTGGCGACGTCGCTGGCATTGGCCGAGATCGCGCCGTTGCCTTTGATCCCGATCACATAGTCGTCGGTCGTCGTCACGTTGGTGACGGTGGCGCCGGAGATGCCCGGGATGGCGTTGGTCGAGCTCTTCGAGGAGGAGGTGGCGTCGAGCCGGAGCCCGTTGCCGATCACCAGGTTCTTGCCGTTGTAGTTGGCGTCCTGCGCGAGCTTGTTGATGTTGTCGAGCAGGGTGTTGTACTGCGCGGCCAGCGACTTCCGGAGGTTGACCGAGTTCGTGTCGTTGCCGAGGTTCTGGTACCCCTGATTGATCAGCGCCTGCGCCTGGTCGAGATAGTTCGAGATCGTGGTCGCGGCCTGGTTCGCGGTCTGGATCGTGCTGACCGACTGGCCGATCGAGTCCTTCAGTTTCGAGAGATCGTCGGCGCGGGTGTTGAGGCCCTTGGCGGCGAAATAGGCGACCGGCCCGTCGAGCGCGCTGTTGACCTTGTTGCCGGTCGAGAGGCGTTGCTGCGTCCGATCGAGCAGGGTCTGGGTCGTCTGCAGCAACAAAAGGTTGCCGCGGATGCCGCTCGTCAATGGGATGTCGTTCGTTGCCATCAGGGTTCTCCTGCAATCTCGACAGGCCGGGCACCTTTGGCCCCCGGTCGACTGGTCAGTCCCAGCCGACAGCCTCAATGCAACCCTGATGCCAACTATTAACTATTTGAAATTATTATAGGAATAGACATTTTTCGAGGGCGGATCGGCGGGTGGGATCGGGCAATTACCGCCGCGTGACGGAACGAATTGCCGGTCTCGGCCATTGATCGGCGGCAAGTAGGACCGTCAGGTTTCTGCCGTTGCGATGCCCGACTCACACGGTTGGGTGGCCAGGCCGATGGGGCAGACTTGAAGTCCTGTCTTAACAGGCATATTGTAACACTACCCGGAGTGTTAGCTGAGCAGGCTCGGCAACGTGGTTTCCGGCAGGTTAAAGCGTGTGGAAGATGCGTCGGAACATCCGCGTCGGCATGGTGCGATCGGTTAGGCGAGATGTTGAGTGTCGGCAACGCATTGCAGGGATCGGGAGCATCGCTCGCGCTTGACGCGCGTGTAGCGGTGGGCGCCGGCGTCTTTGCCGTCGGCCAGGCCGAATCTGCCCAGCAAGCTGAACCCGCCCCGGTCGCCGAGACCCAGCCGGCGGCGACCCAGCAGAAGATTCCGATCTACAACAGCATCGAGTTCTTCTACCGGACCGACTACGGCAAGGTCATCCTGCTCGAGCAGAATGCCGAGACCGGGCAGGAAGTCACCCAGGTCCCCAGCGAATATCATCTGCGGCAATACGCGGCGAGCCAGCGCGCACAGCGGTTGCATCTGGAGCAGCGCCTGTTCAGCGGGCCGCAGGGTGGAACCGGGGGTGGAACCGGGGGTGGCACCCGGGGTGGCACGGCGACCGGCGGAACATCCGGTGGTTCTTCCGCCAAGGTGAGCGTTGCCGCTGCGACTGCTGCGCCGGCCCCGAACGCCCAGCCCGCGCCGGCTCCGGCACAGGCGGCGGCTCCGTCGGTGACCGCGTCCGTGGTCGCCGCCGCGGCGCATGTCGACATTTCGGTCTGACACCGCCCGCATCCGATCTCCGAAGATCGAGGCTTCCAGGACCTGAGGATCAGGCGCGCTGCTGCAGCGTCGCCGGCTCGGCCGTCGCCGAGCGCCGTCCTTTCCTCAGCGAGCCCCGCGCGTCATAGCCGGTGACGGCGTTCCGCTTCTCGTCCAGCGTGGAGACGATCGCCCGCATCACCCGTTCGTTGACATCGCGCATCGCGCGCAGCGCCCGCAGATTCTCCGTCACCGCCGCCTGCACGCGCTCGGTCGCCTCGACGAGCTCGTCCTTCAAGGCGCCGGTGAGCGCCTCGCTCTCCGGGCTCGGATCCTTCAAGGCCAGCATGAAGGCGCGATAGGTGTCGGCCAGCGCCACCTTCTCGACCTGCATATCCTTCACCGCTTCGGGCTTCAGGCTGCGGATGAACTCGACCTCCTGCTGCAGGCAGGCGATCAGCCGCGAGGTGATGGCCAGGAGCTCGGTGATCCGGGTCGAACGCGTCATCTCTCAGCTCCTACTGCTGTTTTTCCTGCAATTGCAGCAACTGGCGCTGCACCACGTCGGCGATGCCGAGGCTGTGCCGCCGCGCCACCGCCTTGCCGTATTCCTGCAGCATCAGCGAGCGGAACATCGCCTCGCCCTCTCCGCCGCCGGTGACGGCATCGGGATCGAGGCCGGAGAACATCTGCTCGAAATACTCGCCGGCGAAGAACGCCTCGAAATCCTCGGCGACCTTCTTGATGCCGGCGAGGTTCGCCGGCTGCCCATTGGTCATCCCTTGGGGCTGCGACCGCGGCGCGTTGAGTGCCGCCGCCGCGCGATATTGCGCAAACGCGCGGGGATCCGGAGCATAGGCCGGGGCAGGGGTTTGCGGGATCGTGCTCATTGGGTGACGATGTCCGCCTGCAGGGCGCCCGCCGCCTTGATCGACTGCAGGATCGAGATCAGGTCGCGCGGGCCGACGCCGAGCGAGTTGATGCCGGTCACGAGCTGCTCGAGGGTCAGGTTGGTCGGCAGCACCGCGAGCTTGCGGTTGCGGTCTTCCTGCACCTGGATATCGGTCCGCGGCACCACCGTGGTGACGCCGGTCGAGGAGAACGGCGAGGGCTGGGACACCTGCGGCGTCTCGGTCACCCGGATCGTGAGGTTGCCCTGGGCGATCGCGACCTTGCTGATCCGCACGTTCTCGCCCATCACGATGACGCCGGTATTCTCGTCGATCACCACCCGCGCCTGCTGGTCGGGCTCGATCGGCAGCTGCTCGACATCGGTGATGAGGGCCGCAGCACCTCCGGGATACTGGCCGGAGTTCAATTGCACGGTGCCGGAATCCAGCGTCTGCGCCGTGCCGGCGCCGACCGCTGCGTTGACCGCGTCGGAGATCCGCTGGGCGGTGGTGAAATCGGGATTGCGAAGCGAGAGCTTGACGGTCGGAAGCTGGGCGAGCTCGAAGGCGACTTCGCGCTCGACGATCGCGCCGCGCACGATCCGGCCGCTGGTCGGTACGCCCCGCACCACGGTCTCGGCGGCGCCGGTTGCCTTGAAGCCGCCGATCGTGATCTGGCCCTGCGCCACCGCATAGACCTCGCCGTCGGCGCCGATCAGCGGCGTCGCCAGCAGCGTGCCGCCCTGCAGGCTGGTGGCGTCGCCCATCGAGGCGACAGTCACGTCGATCTCGCCGCCCTGGCGCGCGAAGGCCGGCAGGCTCGCCGTCACCATCACCGCCGCCAGGTTCTTGGTCTCGAGGTCGGTGTTGTCGCGGTTCACCTTGACGCCCAGGCGCTCCAGCATGCCGATCAGGCTTTCCCGGGTGAACGGCGACTTCTTCTTCACGTCGTCGCCGGTGCCGTCGAG
>DATKNM010000608.1:0-11092 GCA_035541335.1 Binatia bacterium | reverse complement strand
GACCAGCGGCCGGATGAGCGCGATGGCGCCGGTCGGATAGCAGCCGGGATTGGAGACGTGCTTCGCCGCGGCGATGCGCTTCGCCTGGCCGCGGTCCATCTCGGCAAAGCCATAGACCCAGTCGGGCGCCACGCGGTAGGCGGTGCTGGCGTCGAGGATGCGGGGCGCGGCATTGCCGAGGCCGTCGGCGAGTGCCACGGATTCCTTCGCCGCCGCATCGGGCAGGCAGAGCACCACGAGATCGACCTCGCCCATCAAATCGCGGCGGGCGTTCGGGTCCTTGCGGTGCTCGGCGGCAATGCTCTTCAGCGCGATGCCGGGGACCGCGCGCAGCCGCTCGCGGATGCCGAGGCCGGTCGTCCCCGCCTCGCCGTCGATGAAGACCCGCGCCGTACCTGTTGCCGCCATCTGGGAAACCCTTCCGTCTCGCCGCCGCACTTTGCTACCGGAGACCGGCGGCGCGATCAAGCGACGCCGAGGTATGCCAGCAATTCGCCGGCCGCAGCCTCGCCGGAGACCACGGCCGCCTCGAACCAGCCGGCCTGCTCGGCGGCGAAATCCGAGCTGGCGAAGGCGAGCGGACCCTCCCGCCGCCAGGTGGCGGCGGCCGTCGCCGCCTCGGCCCCGACCTTGGCCGCGACCCAGGCGCCGAGCGCGAAGGGATCGGCGTTCCAGTCATGCCAGTCCGTGGCGAGCAGTTCGGCCTCCGGGAAGAACCGTGACACTGCGGTTGCAATGTCGCGCGGCAGGTCCGGCGTCCAGCCATTTGCCGCCACGCCGAAGCCGACCAGCAAGGTGGCGCCGTCCGGCGTTTCGCGTTCGCTGAACATCCACTCGATCCCGGTGCCACCGCCGGAGGCGACGACGCCGACCGGCACGCCCCTGACCTTGGCCCAGACCTTCACGGCACGGCCGAGATGGCCGACGGCGATCGCCTCCGTCTTCTCCCGAGGCAGGGCCGGATCGAAGCGGATGTTGCGCAGGGGATTGATGCCGGTGGCGAGAAGAGCGCCCCGCCCCCGGAACACGTCGCCGCTTTCGGTTCGCACTTCGACACCTTCGCCATTGGTCCCGACCGAGCGGACCGGCGCCGCGCTCTTCAGCGTCGCGCCGGATGCCGCGATCATGCGCGCGCTCAGCGCCGAGATGCCGCCGACCAGCGTGTCGGCCCAGACATCGGCCATGGCCTCGGTCAAGCCTTCGCCATAGGCCGAGCTCGACAGCAGCTCGGCGGCGGGCGCCAGCGTCTTGTCGGCGTTGCCGGACTGGCACCACCAGGCGCCGAGGAGATCGCGGGTCGCCCGCGGCGGCGCGAGGCGGTCGAGATAGGCGGCGAAGCTGACATGGGCGATGTCCCTGCCCTTCTCGTCGGCCTCGTGGCCTTTCTTCAACAGGATCGCGTCGGCGGCGATCCGCGCGATGGCGCGCTCATGCGCCAGGCGATCGTCGGCGGAGGTCGGGCCGTCGGTGTGGAGCGCGCCGTCGCGGAACCAGCGGCGTGCGACGATCGGCGCCCGCGGGCGGAGCGCGATCTCGTGCGCGGCGCAGAGCATGCGGATGCGATGCTGCCAGGGCGTGATCCAGGCGCCGCCGAAGTCCAGCACTTCGCCCGTGTCGGCGAAGGCGCGGGCATAGCCGCGTCCGCCGACGCGGTCGCGGGCTTCGAGGATGACAACGTCGAGGCCGCGTCTGGCGAGCTCCGTCGCAGCGGTCGCGCCGGCGAGGCCGGCGCCGATGACGATCACGTCGGGCATCAGGCGCCTCTCACCTTTACGGCACCCACCTCGTCGGAGGGGACGTCAAAGTGACTTAAGCCTCTGGCGAAGAGGGCATTCATCTCATTGGTGAGGGTCGACATCGATTCCGTGTTTCGTCGGGGTCCTGTCGGGGTTGGCCGGATCGAGCACACAGGGAGAGACTGCATTGGTTGCCGTCGATTCCTGGTGAACGGGAGCTGCGCTGCGGTGCTCAAGGAGTGACGCGCGCGAGAAGGATTATAGTTCAATTTTCGTTCCGGCGCGAGGATCGAACCGGCGGAAGCCTCAGCACGCGAATTCCGGCGCCCTCCGCCCCAAAAGCAAAGGGCCGCGGCTTTCGCCGCGGCCCAAGTCGTCTCCCAGATAGAACTGGTTAGCGCTTCGAGAACTGGAAGCTCCGGCGGGCCTTGCGGCGGCCGTACTTCTTGCGTTCGACGGTGCGGCTGTCCCGGGTGAGGAAGCCTTCCTTCTTCAGCGCGGAGCGAAGGTCCGGCTCGTAATGGGTCAGCGCCTTCGAGATGCCGTGACGGACGGCACCGGCCTGGCCGGAGAGGCCGCCGCCGGACACCGAGCAGATCACGTCGAACTGCCCGGCGCGGTTCACGATGCCGAACGGCTGGTTGATGATCATGCGCAGCACCGGACGGGCGAAATAGACCGCGCTGTCCTTGCCGTTGACGGTGATGACGCCCTTGCCCGGCTTGATCCAGACGCGGGCGATGGCGTCCTTGCGCTTGCCGGTCGCATAGGAGCGGCCCTGGGCATCGACCTTGCGCTCGTAGCGCGGGGCGGCCTCGGTCGCCTTGGCGGCAACGGCGGCGGCGCCGCGCGCACCGGCGAGATCCTTCAGATCGGTGAGACGAGTCGGTTCGGTAGCCATCAGGATCAACCCCGCTTGTTCTTCGGATTCATCGCGGCGACGTCCAGCGTCTCGGGCTGCTGCGCCTCGTGCGGATGCTGGGCACCCGGATAAACCCGCAAATTCTTCATCTGCCGGCGGCCGAGCGGCCCGCGCGGCACCATGCGCTCCACCGCCTTCTCGATCAGGCGCTCCGGATGCTTGCCACCCAGGATCTTGCCCCAGGTGCGCTCCTTGATGCCGCCGGGATGGCCGGTGTGCCAGTAGAAGACTTCCCGGTCGGCCTTGTGACCGGTGAGCTTCACCTTCGCCGCGTTGATGATGACGACGTTGTCGCCGCAATCGATATGCGGGGTGAAGCTCGGCTTGTGCTTGCCGCGGAGCCGGTTCGCGACGATCGACGCCAAGCGGCCGAGAACGACGCCCTCGGCGTCGATCAGGATCCACTTCTTCGCGACCTCGGAAGGCTTCACGGAGACGGTTGTGTCAGTGAGTTGCATCGCTCAACACTCAATATTCATGTGGTCGCCAAAGCATTGGCCCGGGGGGAAAGTGCCCGCGGATCGCCGGGGTGTATAGAGAGGCGCATTGCGCCTGTCAACCGGCACCGATCGGAGTGATGAAATAAACCCATTATACATCAATATCTTATCGATACGGTATTATGATACCGGCAAATAATTCCCCGGAATCGTGGACTTTTGCCGCCGGGGCCGGGACACTCGGCGCACATATATAACAGGGGACAGGGATGTACGAGGGGCTGAGCGACGAGGATTTCACCCGGCATTTCATGCCCCGGATCGCGGTGCCCGACCACGAGACCTGGCTCGCCGAGGACCTGGAAATGAGCGCCAGGGTCCGCGACCGGATCGTCCATCGCCGCAACGAGCGCTATGGGCCGGGGCCGCTGCAGCTCATCGACCTCTTTCCGGCGAGGGCGCCGGAGAGCCCGATCCTGGTCTTCATCCACGGCGGATACTGGCGGGCACTCTCCAAGGACCATTACGGCTTCATCGCCGCGCCGCTGATCGAGGCCGGCGCGGCGGTGGTGCTGGTGGATTACGACCTCTGCCCCGCGGTCGATCTCGCGACCCTGATCGAGCAGGTGGCGCAGTCGATCGCCTGGATCCGCCGGCACGCCGCCGCGATCAACGGCGATCCCGACCGGCTGGTGCTGGCCGGCAATTCCGCCGGCGCGCATCTCGCGGCGATGATGCTGAGCCGGGACTGGGAAGATGTGGAGGAAGACGGGAACGACTTGAGCGGCGCGGGTTTCATCAAAGGTGCCGCATTGGTGACGGGCATCTACGACCTCGCCCCCATCCCGCGCATCCAGGTGCGCGAGGACGTGCGGCTGACGTCGGCGGAGATCGACGCATTGAGCCCGCTGCGCCTGCTCCCCCGCAGTGCAGCACCGAGCGTGGTGGCGGTGGGCGGCGCCGAGCCGGCGCTTTGGATCGAGCAGTCGCGGCGCTATCATCGGAAGCTCAGCGATGCCGGCATGGAGAGCGAGTTCATGATCATTCCGGGCCATCACCACTTCTCGATCACCCGCTGCCTCGCGGAGCCGGAGAGCCCCCTCTTCCGCTCGGTCGTCAGGCTGCTGAAGCGATGACCGGCGTGATGACCCCTGGCGCTCCCGCCATCGCCGTCAACGAGCTGCTGCTGCGCAGCGACGAGGGCGGCGTCTGCATCCTGACCCTCAACCGGCCAGCGCAGCGCAATGCGCTCTCGATCGCGCTGATGGAAGCGATGAGCGCCGAGCTCGGCAAGATCAAGGACGATCCTTCAGTGCGCGCCGTGATCATCACCGGCGCCGGCTCCTGTTTCTGCTCCGGCCATGACCTGAAGGAGCTGCGCTCCGATCCCAGCCGCGGCTTCTACGAGAAGGTGTTCGCGCTCTGCTCGGAGACGATGCTGAAGATCGTCGGCCTGCCGCAGCCGGTGATCGCCGCCGTCCACGGGATCGCGACGGCGGCCGGCTGCCAGCTGGTCGCGACCTGCGATCTCGCCGTCGCCGCCGAAACCGCGCGGTTCGCAACGCCGGGCGTGAATATCGGGCTCTTCTGCGCGACGCCGATGGTGGCGCTGACCCGCGCCGTGCCGCGGAAGCAGGCGATGGAGATGCTGCTGACGGGAGAGCTGATCGACGGGGCCGAGGCCCTGCGCTACGGCCTCATCAACCGGGTGGTGCCGGCGGCGCAGGTCATGGAGGAATGCATCGACCTCGCGACCGAGATCGCCGCGAAATCGGCGCATACCTTGAAAGTCGGCAAGGCTGCCTTTTATCGGCAGGCGGAGCTCGGCCTCGCCGATGCCTATACCTATGCCAGCAAGGTCATGGCGGAGAACATGATGGCGATGGACGCGGCCGAGGGCATCGATGCCTTCCTCGAGAAGCGCAAGCCGGAATGGAAAGGCTGCTAGCGCCATGGATGAGCGGTACGACGACGATTTCCTCAAAGGCATCCTGACCGAGACCAAGGTGATCGCCCTGGTCGGCGCGAGCCCGAAGCCGGAGCGGCCGAGCCACGGCGTGATGCGCTATCTGCAGCGCCGCGGCTATAAGGTGGTCCCGGTCAATCCCGGCCTCGCCGGCCAGACTCTCAACGGCGAGCGGGTCTATGCCTCGCTGAAGGAGATTCCGCAGAGCGAGACCGGGCGCATCGACATGGTCGACATCTTCCGCAACTCCGAGGCCGCCGCGGCGCCCGCCGAAGACGCGATTGCGATCGGCGCGAAGACGGTTTGGATGCAGCTCGATGTCATCAATGCGGAGGCTGCAAAGAAAGCGCGCGCGGCGGGGCTGAAGGTGGTAATGAATCGCTGTCCGGCTATCGAGATACCTCGACTGCTCTCATAGCAAAGGCGACTAAGCCTTGGCTTTTGAAGCAAATTAAAGTATCGTCCGCAACACTCACCAGCGGGGATGACCATGACACGGGGTTTGACGATCGCGGCCACCAACGACAATCCCCACGCGGTGGAGCTCGCCTGGCTCGCCCGCGGCCTCACCCAGCCCGGCGGCAAGCTGCCGCTGTTCGACGAATGGGGACAGAAGGTGAGTTCGCGCACCGTGCGCTTCTGCATCGACCACGGCTGGGCCGAGCCCTGGTTCACCAACCCGCTGAAGCCCGACTGGCTGGTCTGCAAGCTGACCGATGCCGGCCGGAAGATGCTCGAAGGCCGCGCGGGCTGAGAGTTCTCGCTCGCTGAGCGTCGTCGCACTGGATCTTCCGGCGGCGCAAATCATCCGACATCACGGCTGCATGCCCCCATCCCCCCTTCCCCCTGAAGGGGGAAGGAGTCGATCGCGCAGTCGCTCGTTCTAAGCCCTCCCCTCTTCAGGGGGAGGGTTTGGGTGGGGGCTTGCAGCCGGGATGTTGCAGAGAAGAGCGCTGCGGATGATCCAGCGCGCGACGCTCTAGAACTTACCCCAGCCCCAGCGCGGCCATCGGGTTGATGGTGCTGGCAACGTGGGGGTGGATGGCGCCGTGGTGGGCGCCGCCGTTGTTCTCTTCCTCGCGGGCGGTCGGGAGCGCCGCGATGGTGATCAGCATCAGCGGCGAAAGGATGCTGCCGGGATTGCTGAAGCCCTGCACGGTCCCTTCGGCCTTGGTCGTGCCGGTGGTGTCGGCAGCGACCGCGGTCGCCGCGCCGTTGATATGACCCGTGACCTGGGAGTTGCCGAGCGAGGCGAAGGTCGCCTGGTCGCTGCTCATGGTCTTGTTCATGCTCGCATAGATCTCGCCGACCGTCCGGGCATGGCCGTCCTCATCGTAGAACACCGACTGGTTGGCGGCGGCGGCACGGGGAAACATGGCGGCGCCGGTGACCGAGGGATCGGAATCGAGCTTGCGGATGAAGCGGAGCGCGCCGGCGAGGCCGAGGAAATGCGCGAGATGGAGATCGGTCGCCGTCACCGGATGGCCGAGCGCCGCCTCCATCTTGGTCTTGTTGTCGGCGGCGAGCTCGGCCGCCATGGCGGCGTTCAGGGTCGGGTCCCGGCGAAGATCGAGGATCTGCTTCCGCGTCGCCGCGCTGTTGACCGAATAGGTGCCGTCGGAATGCTTGGTGATGGCGGCGGCAAGGTTGCCGTGGCCGTAATCCGCGGCATGCTCCTTGAAGGTGCCGAGCCAGGTCTGCTCGACGAACTGGTAGAGACCGGTCGCGCTGCTGGTCGAGGCCTTGGCGGTCGGGTCGAAGCTGCTCTCCCGGGAGGCCTGGGCCATCAGATAGGAGAAGTCGACCCCGGTGCTGGCGCTCGCCTGCTGGATCGAGGCCAGGACCTCCGGCTGGATCGTCGTTCCGCCCGCCCGGATCGGCTGCAGGTTGAACAGGGCCGGCGTCATGGCGCGCTCCGATTCTCGCCCGGATTCCCGACGGGAAATCTGCGAGAAATCCCTGGCGCGGGCCGCAAGCACCCGGCAAGGTTTGCCGGTTCCGGTGCCGCCGCCACTCCTTTAGGGGTCGAAAAACGCATCGCCGAACGCCTCCAGGGGCCCATCCGGCTGAATAGTCGCAAGTGCCGTGCCACAAGGGGTAGCCCGGCGCTTCCTAAAGCCGGGGCTTCCGGTTATGAATATTTCCGCGGGTAGCCGGGGATCAGAGTTTGGACCGCGAGAACGTATATAAGTCGATCTTCGAGCAGTCCGAAATCGGGGTCTATCACTCCCTGGTCGAAGGCGGCGTGGTGGATGCGAACCGGGCCATGGCCCGGATGTTCGGCTTCGAGACGCCGGCCGAGTTCATCGCCGCCACCGGCGCGCTCAACGAGAAGTTCTACGTCCGCCGCAGCGACCGGGAATGGCACATCGCCGAGCTGAACCGGATGGGCCGGGTCTCCAACCATGTCTGCGAGATGGTGCGCCGGGACGGCAGCCGGTTCTGGGTCTCGGATTCGACCACGCTCTCGGCCGGCCGCGACGGGAGGCCGTCGATCCTCGGGACCATGGTCGATATCACCGATCTCGTGGAATCCCAGCGCGCATTCAGGGAGGCTGAGGCCCGCTACCGCAGCATCATCGATAACGCCCTCGAAGGAGTCTACATCAGCTCGATCGACGGCCGCATGGTGGTGGCGAACCGGGCGCTGGCCGAGATCAACGGCTATGTCGCGCCGGAGGAGCTGATCCTCGCGGTGAAGAACATCGGCGCCGAATGGTACGTTCGCCCCGAGCGCCGCCAGGAATTCGTCGAGGCGATGGCCCGCGACGGCGAGGTGCGGAACTTCGAATCCGAGGTCTTCCGCCACAAGACGCGCGAGCGGATCTGGGTGCAGGAGAATGCGCGGCTGGTGCGCGACGACGCCGGCAAGCCGCTCTACTACGAAGGCACGGTGCAGGAGATCAC
This sequence comes from Binatia bacterium, assembly GCA_035541335.1. GTDB lineage: Bacteria > Pseudomonadota > Alphaproteobacteria > Dongiales > Dongiaceae > Dongia. The sequence continues at coordinate 3,121 of DATKNM010000608.1, read as the reverse complement.
CCAGAGGAAGAACTTCGAGCGCCAGCTGATGGTGGCGCGCCGCGCCGCCGAGGCCTCCAACCGCGCGAAGTCCGAGTTCCTCGCCAATATGAGCCACGAGCTCCGCACGCCCTTGAACGCGATCATGGGCTTCGCGCAGATCCTGCGCGACCGCTGGCAGCAACCGGAGCACGCCAAGATCTCGGAATATGCCGGCGACATCCTGCAGAGCGCGCAGCACCTCTATGCGCTGATCAGCGAGATCCTGGACTATTCCAAGATCGATTCCGGCACCGTCCAGCTGATGGAGGAGCCGATCGATGTCGCCTCGCTCTGCAACCACTGCGCCCACATGGTGGCCGAGCGGGCCCAGCGCGCCGGGCTGAAATTGAAGGTGGAGCTCGCGGACAATCTCCCCGCGCTCAACGCCGACGAGCGGCGCATGACCCAGGTGCTGCTGAACCTCGCCACCAACGCGGTGAAGTTCACGCCGGCCGGCGGCACGATCACGCTCTCCGCGGCGCCGGACACAACGGACAACCTGGTGATCTCGGTCGCGGATACCGGAATCGGCATCAGCGAGAAGGACATCGAGCGGGTGTTCGAGCCCTTCGTCCAGGTCAACCGCAACGCCCATCGACAGCAGGAAGGCGCCGGGCTCGGCCTCGCCATCTGCAAGAACCTGATCGAGCTGCACCAGGGCCGCATCGAGGTCTCGAGCAAGCCCGGTCGCGGCACCACGGTGCGCGTGATCCTGCCCGCCGTGCGCCTCATTCCGATCGCGCCGGCGGCGAGGTGACGAATCCTACCTAGCTCGCGATGTATTCGCGGAGCTGGGCGGCCTCGCCTTCGGCTTCCTCGACCCGCTGCTTCACCACGTCGCCGATCGAGACCATGCCGATCAGCTTGCCGTTCTCTTTCACCGGCAAATGGCGGATGCGGCGCTCGGTCATCATCGCCATCACGTCGGAGATCGAATCCTCCGGCGTGCAGCAGATGACGTCGCGGGTCATGAGGCCGACCACCGGCTGGGCGATCACCGCGGCACCCTGGCGGGCGATCGCGCGGACGATGTCGCGTTCCGAAAGGATGCCGATCATCTCGCCGGCGGCATTCCGGATCACCAGCGCGCCGATCCGCTCCTGCGTCAGAAGCTGGGCGGCGTCGCCGACCGTCTTGCCTTCGGCCAGGCCGATCAGGCGGTCCGGCTTTCCTCGGAGAATCGTGGCGACGACTGACATCGCATCTCTCCCCGGCTGTTGCACTCCTGCCATCTAGGAATCTGGGACTGCTTTCCCGCAATGGCAAGGGCGAATGCGGGGACGCCCACTCTGCTGCGGCTGCGAAAGGGCTAGGAGCGCGTCTCTGCCAGGAAGGCGCGCACCGTCTCGGGGCGCGGGATCGGCGCCACCGCGCCATAGCCGGTGCATTTCAGCGCCGCAGCGGCGTTGGCGTAGCGAGCCGCATCCAGCGGCGCGTCGCCGGCGATCAGCCGCGCCAGGAACGAGCCGTTGAAGGTGTCGCCGGCGCCGGTGGCATCGACCGCGGCGACGCGGTTCGGCGGCAGCCGGTGCCGTTCCGCGCGGGTCGCGAGCACGACGCCATCCTTGCCCATGGTCATGACCACGAGGCGCGGGCCCATGGCGAGATAGTGGTCGAGGATCGCGTCCGGGTCGTGCAAGCCGGTCAGGGTCTGCGCGTCGTCCAGCGCAGGGCGCAGGATGTCGGCGCGGCGCACGGCGGCCTCGATCGCCTCCCGCGCCCGGTCGAGCGTCCAGAGCTTGAGGCGGAGATTGGTGTCGAAGCAGACCCGGACTCCGGCATCGACGGCGGCATCGATCGCCGCGAACACGGTCTCGCAGGCGCTCTCGGAGATCGCCTGGCTGATCGCCGAGACATGGAGGATCTTCGCGCCCTTGACGAGGTCGAGCGGCAAATCAGCGGGAGTCATCCGGCTGGCGGCGGAGCCGGCGCGATAATAGTGGAAGTGATGGCCGTCGGTATCGTGGGTCACGAAATAGATGCCGGTCGGCGCGGTCGCGTCTCGCTTAACGCCACCGGTGTCGACGCCTTCGCGGCGCCAGAGCTCGAGCAGCAGGTCACCGAAGCGGTCCTGGCCGATGGCGGTGAGATAGCCGGTCCTGGCACCCTGGCGCGCGGCGGCGATCGCGGTGTTGGAGGTGTCTCCGCCGAAGCCCGACTTGTAGAGGTCATCCCCCGCTTTCAGCTGGTTGAACTCGACCATCGGCTCGCCCAGGCAGACCAATTCGGACGTGCTCATGACAATGCCGTCGCGCGGTAGGCCGCGCAGGAATCCCGGACGACCAGCGTCGGCTTCAGCACCTGACGGACCGGCGGATGCGGCACATCGGAGCGGGTTCGTTCCAGGAGCAGCCGCACCGCTTCCCGTCCGATCTCCTCGACCGGCTGGCGCACCACGGTCAAGCGCGGGCGAAAGGCGTTGGCCCAGGGGAAGTCGTCGATGCCGATGACCGAGATATCCTTCGGACAGTCGAGGTCGAGGGCCGCGATCGCCCGCATCATGCCGATCATCATGTGGTTGTTGGCGACGAAGACCGCCGAGGGCCGCACCCGTCCGGTCAAGAGGTCGCGCGAGGCGGCCATGGCGTCGTCCTCGCGGAAATTGCCGGAGCGGACGAATTCCGGACGCACCGAGATGCCGCGATCGGCCAGCGCCGCGCGGAAGCCCTCAAGGCGGTCGCGCGCGGTGCCGAGATGCGCCGGCCCCGCGATGGTCGCGATCTCCCGGTGCCCCAGCGCCACCAGATGCGCGGTCGCCTCATAGGCCGCGGCGTAGCTGTCCACCATCACGGAATCGAAGCCGAGGTCGGGCAACGCGCGATCCACCAGCACCAGCGGCAGACGGTCGGCAACGCCTCTCAGTGCCAGATAGTCGTCGGGCGTGCCGGTCGGGGCGAGGATCACGCCCTCGACCCGGTGCGAGCGTAGGATGCGCAGGAATTCCCGCTCCTTCTCGAAATCCTCGTCGGTGTCGCAGAGCAGCACCGAATAGCCGGCATCCTGCACCGCGCCCTCGATGACATGGACGAGCTCGGTGAAGAAGGCGTTGGTGATGTCGGCGACGATGAGGCCGAGCAGCTGCGTGCGGCCTTTCTTCAGG
>DATKNM010000607.1:0-9965 GCA_035541335.1 Binatia bacterium | reverse complement strand
GTTGCCGCCGGTCTTCAGGCCGAAGAGCGTGCCGCGGTCATAGATCAGGTTGAACTCGACGTAGCGGCCGCGCTTGACGAGGAGTTGCCGGCGCTGCGCCTCGGTCCAGCCGTCGTTCATGTGCCGTCGGACAATCTCGGGGTAGACCTTCAGGAAGGCCTCGCCGACCGCGCGGGTGAAGCCGAAGTCGCGCGCCCAGTCCCCGGTGTTGAGATTGTCGTAGAAGATGCCGCCGACGCCGCGCGGCTCCTGCCGGTGCGGCAGATAGAAGTATTCGTCGCACCACTTCTTGAAGCGGGGATAGTAGCCGGCATCGGTGGCATCGCAGGCGCCCTTCAGCGCGGCGTGGAAGGCGGCGGTGTCGTCGGCATCGGGGAAGGTCGGGGTCAGGTCGGCGCCGCCGCCGAACCAGGACTCGGTCGTCACGATGTGCCGCGTGTTCATATGCACGGCCGGCACCAGCGGCGAGCGCATATGCGCGACCAGGCTGATGCCGCCGGCCCAGAATTTCCCGTCGCCGGCGGCGCCGGGGATCGACTTCCGGAACTCCGGGCTGAAGACGCCGTGGACGGTCGAGATGTTGACGCCGACCTTCTCGAAGACGCGTCCGCGCATGATCGACATCTCGCCACCGCCGCCGTCGCCCGCTTCCGGATCCGGCCGCGTCCAGGCCTTGCGCTCGAACCGGCCCGGCGCCATTTCCGACCCCGGTCCGGTCAACGCGTCTTCCAGCCCTTCGAACGCCTTGCAGATCGCGTCGCGGAGCGTGGCGAACCAGGCGGCGGCCTGTTCACGGTGATCGGCGGGATAGGCGCTCATGATGCCGCGCGCCGTGCCGATTCGAGGTGCGCGAAACCGCAGAGCTGCCGCATCGCTTCCCCGGCGACGATCGCCGCCGCCATGGCGACGTTGAGGCTGCGCAAGCCCGGCTGCATCGGGATGACGATCCGGGCATCGGCGGCAGCGAAGACTTCCGGCGGGACGCCGCTGCTCTCGCGGCCGACCAGCAGCGTGTCGGCGGGCTGGAAAGTGAAGTCGGCGTAAGCGGTGTCGCCACGGGTGGTCAGCAGGACCAGGCGCCCCTCCGCCCGCGCATTTCGAGACTCGAGATAGGTCGTCCAGGAGCCGTGCCGGGTCATCGTGACCCGGTCGATATAGTCCATGCCGGCGCGCCGCATTCTCTTGTCATCGAGAACGAAGCCGCAAGGCAGGATGAGATCGACGTCGAGCCCGAAGCAGGCCGCGAGACGCAGCATGGCGCCGGTATTCTGCGGGATGTCCGGCTGGTAGAGGGCGAGCCGCATGTCGGTCCTTCTCGAGCGCCGATCGGGCGTGCGGGGCCGTTTCGCACCGCAGAATGCCGTGCTTTGCAACCCCGCCGAATTCCTTTATACCCATGCCCGGGATCGGCGGGGAAGCGACCGGTTCCGCCTGCCTGAGTGGTTGATATCGTTGGCGATTCTGCGGCGTTCTGTCGCAAGTCCTGCGGCCATCCGGCGGCGGCCCGCATGCTATAACCCGCGGTGAACTTTGGGATATTTCAGCCCGCACCGGGCGGCGCCTCGCCGTCTTCGGGGGCGCGGGACCGGGATGAGGGCAGTTCAATGGCGGATCACGCGCATTCGGCGCAAGGCGCGGGTGAGACGCGCCGCGATTTCCTCTATCTGATGTCGGCTTCCGCGGCGGCCTTCGGCGCCGCCACGGTTGTCTGGCCGTTCATCAGCAGCATGAACCCCTCGGGCGACGTGCTGGCGCTCTCCTCGATCGAGGTCGATATCTCCGGCGTGCAGGTCGGCCAGGCGATCACCGTCAAGTGGCGCGGCAAGCCGGTCTTCATCCGCCGCCGCACCCCGGAAGAGATCGCCGAGGCGAGGAAGGCCGATCCCGAGGTCGATGCCAAGGGCAACGTGATTTCCAACCCGGCGGGCCTGCGCGACCCGCAGACCGACGCCTCGCGCGTCAAGAAGCCGGAATGGCTGATCCTCGTCGGCGTCTGCACCCATCTCGGCTGCGTGCCGCTGGGGCAGAAGTCCTCCGATCCGCGCGGCGAGTTCGGCGGCTGGTACTGTCCCTGCCACGGCTCGCAATACGACACCTCGGGACGGATCCGCAAAGGTCCGGCCCCGCTCGATCTCGCGGTGCCGGACTACGTCTTCGAAAAAGACACCGTCGTGAAGATCGGTTGAGGGGACATTAAAACATGGCCGTCGTCTTCAAGAACCCCGTGATCCGTTGGATCGACCATCGGTTGCCGGTCTTCACCTATCTGCAGCACGAGGCGAACGACTACCCGACGCCGAAGAACCTCAGCTACTGGTGGAATTTCGGCTCGATCGCCGGCTTCATGCTGGTCGTGATGATCGCGACCGGCATCTTCCTCGCCATGCAGTACACCCCGCATGTCGATCTCGCCTTCAACTCGGTCGAGCGCATCATGCGCGACGTCAATTATGGATGGTTGCTGCGCTACATCCATATGAACGGCGCCTCGATGTTCTTCATCGCGGTCTACATCCACATCTTCCGCGGGATCTATTACGGATCCTACAAGGCGCCGCGCGAGCTGCTCTGGATCATCGGCGTCGCCATCCTGCTGCTGATGATGGCGACGGCCTTCATGGGCTACGTGCTCCCCTGGGGCCAGATGAGCTTCTGGGGCGCCACCGTGATCACCAACCTGTTCTCGGCCTTCCCGGTCGTGGGTTCGAAGATCGTGACCCTGCTCTGGGGCGGCTTCGCGGTCGATAACCCGACCCTCAACCGCTTCTACGCACTCCACTACCTGCTGCCGTTCGTGATCCTCGGCGTGGTGGTGATCCACGTGCTCGCGCTGCACCGCTTCGGGTCGAACAACCCGACCGGCATCGACATGAAGGGCCCGCAGGATTCGATCCCCTTCCATCCGTACTACACGGTGAAGGATCTCTACGGCCTCGGCGTCTTCATGCTGTTCTATGCCTTCTGGGTGTTCTATGCCCCGGTGGCGCTCGGCGATCCCGACAACTTCATCCCGGCCAATCCACTCTCGACGCCGCCGGAGATCGTGCCGGAATGGTACTTCCTGCCGTATTACGCGATCCTGCGCTCGATCCCGAACAAGCTGGTCGGCGTGCTCGCCATGTTCTCGTCGATCATGGTGCTGTTCATCCTGCCCTGGCTCGACCGTTCGCCGGTGCGCTCCGGCACGTTCCGTCCGGCCTTCAAGCGCTTCTTCTGGACGCTGGTCTTCGTCTGCGCGATCTTGATGTTCTGCGGCAAGTATCCGCCGGCCAATTACTGGCTGCCGCTCGAGTTCACCGTGGTCACACCGGACAGCCTGCAGGCGGCGGCTCATCTCCAGTCGGCCGACGACCTCTGGGCGATCAGCTTCGCCGGCGGCCATTTCGGCATCCAGATCATCACCCTGGGCCAGATCGCGGCGATCTACTATTTCGCCTTCTTCCTGGTGATTCTGCCGCTGCTCTCGATCTTCGAGCGCACCCTGCCGCTGCCGCTTTCGATCAGCCAGTCGGTGCTGCCGAAGGGCGGCGGCGCCGTTCCCTCCGCGGCCGCAGCGAAGCCGATGGAAAAGGCCTAAGACCATGAAGAAGCGTTCTATCCTCCTCAACGGCCTCACCATCCTCTCCGCCCTGGTCGCGGTCCTCTTCATCGCGGCATCGCCCGACGAGGAGGGTATCCATATCCCGCGCGAGCAGTGGTCGTTCACCGGCTTCTTCGGCAAGTTCGACCATGCGCAGCTGAAGCGCGGCTTCCAGATCTACAAGGACGTCTGCTCCGCCTGCCATTCGGCGAACCTGATGTACTACCGCAACCTCGCGCAGATCGGCTTCTCCGACGACGAGGTGAAGGACATCGCCGCCTCGGTGCAGATCACCGACGGCCCGAACGACGCCGGCGACATGTTCGACCGTCCGGGCAAGCCCTCGGACCACTTCAAGGCGCCGTTCGCCAACGATCAGGCGGCGCGTGCCGCCAACAACGGTGCGCTGCCGCCGGACATGTCGCTGCTCGCCCGCTCGCGCGCCGGCAAGGGATTCCTGGGCTATGAGGGTGCGGACTATATTCACGCGATCCTCACCGGCTACGGCGATGCGCCCGCCGGGTTCAAGCTCCAGGACGGGATGAACTACAACAAGTTCTTCCGCGGCCATCAGATCGCGATGCCGCAGCCGCTGACCGACGGCGCCGTCACCTTCGCCGACGGCGCGAAGAACGACCTGGACAGCGAGGCCAGGGACGTCGCCGCCTTCCTGACCTGGGCCGGCGAGCCGAACCTCGAGGCCCGGCACCTGACCGGCTTGAAGGCGGTGCTCTTCCTGGTCGCATTCACACTGCTGTTCTACGCGGCCAAGCGGAAGATCTGGGCGCGGATTCACTGATCGGCCGTCGGCCGGTATCTCGCCAGTTGATACCGCCGCCCTCGATGCTAGAATGCATCGGGGGCGGCGTTCTGGTTTTCGGGGGAACGGAAAACCATGAATCGTGAGGATGCCGCCGCGACCATCACCGGCATCGATCATACTTTGGTCGGGATGCGCGACCTCGAAGCGGCGCGCACCGCCTGGGAGATGCTCGGCTTCACCTTGACGCCGCGCGGCCGGCATATCGGCTGGGGCACCGGCAACTACTGCATCATGCTGGAGAGCGGCTATGTCGAGCTCCTGGGCGTGGTCGATCCCAAGGAGTTCCTGAACAATCTCGACACCTTCCTCGCCAAACGCGAAGGGCTGATGGCGGTTGCCTTCGGCACCGACGATCCGGCTGCCTGCAAGGCGGCGCTGACCAAGGCCGGGATCGCCGCCGAAGGACCGAAGCCGCTGAAGCGCAAGCTCGAGCTGCCGGAGGGCGAGGCGTTGCCGGAGTTCGAGCTGCTTTATCTCCCGCGCGGGTCGACGCCGGACCTTTCCGCCTTCATCACCCATCACAAGACGCCGGAGTTGATCCGCCGCCCGGAATGGCTGCGCCACGCCAATCGGGCGCGGCGCCTGGTCTCGGTGACCTTGGTCTCCGACGATCCGGTCCGGACCGCGATCGGCTACCTGCCGCTGTTCGGCCCCGACCGCATCCAGGTCTCCGACGCCATGACGGTGGTCAACACCGGCGCGGGCGCTATCCGCTTCGTGACGCCGAAGAATCTCCGCGTGATCTATGAGGCGCTGCTGCCGCTCCCCGATCATGACACGCCCTGGATCGCAGCCATGAAGTTCGAGGTCAGCGACAAGGCACGCTGCCGCGACTTCCTGAGGGACCGCAAGCTGCCGGTCGAGAAGACCGGCAAGGGCTGCCTGGTGCCGCCGGAGGTCGCGAACGGCTGCATCATCGAGTTCGTGCAGGCGTGACCGACCACTACAACCAGCCGGAGCTCGCCGTCGTCTATGACGACGACAACGGCTGGGACGTCAGCGACGAGTTCTATCGCGATCTCGCGACGCGCCTGCGGATCAGGAGCCTGCTCGATCTCGGCTGTGGCACCGGCGCGCTGACGCGCGGCATCGTGCAGGCGGTCGGCTGCAGCGCGGTCGGCATCGATCCCGCTGAACCGATGCTGGAGATCGCCCGCCGGAACGCCCGCAGCGACCCGGTCGAATGGCTGCTGGGCGACGCCCGCGCCATCGACCTCGAGCGCAGCTTCGACCTCATTATCATGACCGGCCATGCCTTCCAGGGGCTGCTGACCGAGCCCGACCAGATCGCGCTGTTCGAGCGGATCGCCGAGCATCTGGCGCCCGACGGCCGCTTCGCGCTCGACAGCCGCAACCCGGCGGCGCGGGAGTGGTTGGAATGGACGCCGGACCTCTCGCGCCGCACGGTCGAGACCAAGGCCTACGGCGCCGTCGAGATCTGGAACGAGGCCGCGATGGGTGAAGACGAGGTCGTCGACGTGGTGGAGCATTACCGCGTGATCGCCGACGACCGGCGCCTGCGCTCGGATTTCCGACTGCGCTTCTCCGCGCCGGAGGAGATCTGGGAGGCGATGATGGCGGCGGGGCTCGCGGTCGAGCACTGCTTCGGTGACTGGGACCGCAGCCTCTTCACCCCGGAAGCGCGCGAGATCATCGTCGTCGGGCGGAGCGCCGAATGGTGACCGGTCGCTGCCAATGCGGCGCTGTGCGCTATCGGCACAGCGCCCTGCCGGTTGCGACCTATGTCTGCCACTGCCGGGAATGCCAGAAGCAATCCGCCTCCGCCTTCGGCATCTCGGTGGAGATGCCGGCCGAAGGCCTCGTCGTCACCCAGGGCAGCCCCAAGTTCTGGAGCCGCGACACCGACAGCGGCCGCAAGCTGCGCTGTGCCTTCTGCCCTGATTGCGGATCGCGACTCTGGCATGAATCCGATGCCGGCTGGATCACCCTGAAAGGCGGATCGCTGGATACGCCGCCGGATCTCTCCGCCGCGATCCATATCTGGACCAAGCGCAAGCTGCCGGGCGTCGTCATCCCGCCGAATGCTCAGCAGTTCCCGGGCGAGCCCGACTGAGCGGTCTGGCGCCGATTAGCGATCCGACTTATGCTCCCCATCTCTATTAGAGGAGCTAATATGCCCGCCCTTCAGGATATCGACCTCCGGCTGCTCCGCGCCTTCGTGGCGGTGGCCGATACCGGACGCATGACCACTGCTGCCCGCGTGGTCAACCTCAGCCAGGGCGCGGTCAGCCAGCAGATCAAGCGCCTGGAGGAGCTGTTCGACCGCACGCTGTTCCGGCGCGATGCCGACCTGGTGCGTCTCACCCGCGACGGCGAGCGCCTGATGATCCGGGCGCAGCGGCTGATCGCCCTCAACGACGAGATCGTCGAGGAGATGCGTTCCGCCGAGTTCTCCGGCGAGGTGCGCCTCGGCGTGCCGCACGATCTCGTCGCCATGCTGATGCCGCCGATTCTCCGCATGTTCCGCCAGGCCCATCCCAACGTGCTGGTGACCCTGGTCAGCGACACCAGCAAGAGCCTCGGCGCGCGGTTGCTCAACGGCGCGATCGACCTGACGTTGCTCACCGAATCCAAGGTCGGTGGGCGCGACCATCGCCTGATGACCGACCAGATGGTCTGGGTCGGCGCCAAAGGCGGCGATGCGCATCGCCGACGTCCGCTGCCGGTGGCGCTCGGCAGCGAGAGCTGCGCCTTCCGCGACGCCGCGGTCCACGCGCTGACCAAGGCCGGCATCGAATGGCGCGCCATCTGCCAGGTCGGCAGCCTGGAACCGGTCTTCGCCACGCTCGATGCCGACATGGCGGTGGCGGCCTTTCTTTCGCGCACCGTGCCGGAGCGCCTCGCAGTCATCGAGGATGAGGGCCTGCCGCCGCTGCCGCGCCATCACATCACCCTGCGGTCGCCGGCGGCCGGCATGACGGCGGTCGCCGGCGAGCTCGCGCGCCACATCCGTGAAGGCTTCGAACGCCGCTACAACTGAGGCACTACTCGGCGTGGTGACCGGCGAAGGCGCGGCGGAGACGCCGGACGCTGAGCCAGACCGCGGCCAGGATCACCGGCACGGCGATCGCCGCCAGGACCCTGTGCTCCGGCCCCTCCGGGAAGAGTCCGTCGGCGACGATCTTCAGCAGCGCCAGCAGATAGTACGTGATGGCGAAGACCGACAGCCCTTCCACCGCCTGCTGGATGCGGAGCTGGGCGCGGCTGCGGCTCTCCATGGCGCGAAGCAGGGCGCCGTTCTGCTCCTCCAGCTTCACATCGACCCTCGTCCGCAGCATGTTGCTGGCCTGGGCGATGCCCTGCGCGAGCTCGTCCTGGCGCCGCAATGCCGCGGCGCAGGTCTTGATCGCCGGACGGAAGCGGCGTTCCAGGAAGACGCCGATCCGCTGATAGCCCTCGATCCGCCCCTCGCGCAGCTCGCCGAGGCGATCCTCCACCAGGTCGGCATAGGCGGCGGTGGCGCTGAAGCGGTAGCGGCTGCGGCTGGCGAGCGCTACGGATTCCGCGGCGAGCCCGGTCAGCTCGTCCAGGAGTTTGTGGTCGTTGTCGTCGGCGCCGTCGATGGCGGTCCTGGAGACGATATCGGCCAGCTGCCGCTCCATCCGCGCCAGCTGCGCGCCGGTTGAGCGCGCCGTCGCGAGGCCGAGCAGCGCCATCATGCGATAGGTCTCGATCTCCAGCAGCCGCTGCACCATGCGGCCGAGCCGTCCCGCAGAAAGCGTCCGATTGCGGATCAGGATTCGCGAGAACCCGCCCGGCGCCACCCGGAAGTCGGTCCAGGCTTCCGCATCCCCGCCGCCCAGCGTCGAGCCGACCAGGTCGTTGATGCTGAAGATCGCCGCCAGCCGGTCCGGCGGGGCTTGGTCAGTGCCGGCCGCGATCCGCAGATTGACTGCGACCAGGCAGGGCGCCGGCAGCGTCTCCATCAGCGCCTCGATCGCCCTGGGCGTCTCCGGCCAGGGCTTCGCCGGATCGGGATCGGCGATCACATGGGTGAGGGTGGTGAACTCGGTGTGGCGCTCCCAGCGGATCAGGCGATCCGAGGCCTCGATCAGCCATTGCCGCGTGCCGGCCGGCGGCAAGGGCGCGGCGAACTGGCGGCAGAGGCTGGTGAGATGGTCGAAATCGCGGCCGGCACCCTGCTCGCCGGTCTGGTAGGCGAGGTGGGTGACCAAAGCCGGCTCGGCGATGCGCAGCGGCGGGCGCGCATGCACCTCGTCGTTCAGGTCGCGGCGATCACTGTGTTCCCAGGCCATGGCGGCACTATAGCGAGATTCGCCGGCGCGCAATCGCGCGGCGAATCGCTGCATCGGACTTAAGTGCTAGATCGTCGTCAGACGTTGAAGCGGAAGTTGAAGATGTCGCCGTCCTGGACCAGGTAGTCCTTGCCCTCGGCGCGCATCTTGCCGGCTTCCTTGGCGCCCTGCTCGCCGCCGCCGGCGACGTAGTCCTCATAGGCGATGGTTTCGGCGCGGATGAAGCCGCGCTCGAAATCGGTGTGGATGACCCCCGCCGCTTCCGGCGCCTTGGCGCCGCGGCGCACGGTCCAGGCCCGCGCCTCCTTCGGCCCCACGGTGAAGAAGGTGAGGAGGTCGAGCAGGCGATAGCCGGCGCGGATCACCCGCGAGAGGCCCGTCTCCTCGAGTCCCAGGCTGGAGAGGAATTCCTGCTTCTCCGCCTCGTCGGTCAGCTGAGCCACCTCCGCCTCGATCGCGGCGGAGATCACCACGGTGGCGGCGCCTTGCGTCTTGGCCCAAGCCGCCGCCTTCTCGGACAAGGCATTGCCCTTGGCGGCCGCCGCTTCGTCCACGTTGCAGGCATAGAGCACGGGCTTGCCGGTCAGGAGCTGCATCTGCTTCAGGACCGGCCGCTGCTCCGGCGTGAGGTTCGGAATGATCGTGCGCGCGGGCTTCCCGGCGCGCAGCGCTTCCAGCGCCGGCGTCATGACGTCCAGCAGCGCCTTCGCCTCCTTGTCCCCGCCCTTCGCCTTCTTGCCCGCCGCATCCGCGCGCTTCTCCAGGCCCTCGAGGTCGGCCAGCATCAGCTCGGTCTCGACCGTCTCCGCATCGCGGATCGGATCGACCGAGCCTTCGACATGGGTGACCTCGCCCTCGAAGCAGCGCAGCACGTGGACGATGGCATCGACCTCGCGGATGTTCGCCAGGAACTGGTTGCCGAGGCCCTCGCCCTTCGAGGCGCCGCGCACCAGGCCGGCGATGTCCACGAATTCCAGCTGGGTCGGGATGATCTTGGCGGACTTCGCCAGGTCGGCGAGCTTCTGCAGGCGTTGATCCGGCACGGCGACCCGGCCGACATTCGGCTCGATGGTGCAGAAGGGATAGTTCGCTGCCTCGGCGGCGGCCGTCGAAGTCAGCGCGTTGAACAGGGTCGACTTGCCGACGTTCGGCAGGCCGACGATGCCGCAATTGAAGCCCATAACGCCAAGTCCCGGGAAAGCTTGAACAAATGCCCGAAATCGGCGCCGGATGAGGTCCGATCGGCAGGCCTGCGGTCATGACAGAATCCGCCGGCTCTGTCCAG
>DATKNM010000606.1:0-7895 GCA_035541335.1 Binatia bacterium | reverse complement strand
GGCGGCGCCGCCTTCCTGGCGGCAGGTGACGAGGCGGATCTGGTTGCCGGCGTCGTGGAGCGCGTCCAGCACCGCGAGATAGCTCTCGCCCGGCACGGCGAAGGCCATGTCGACCCCGTGCTTCTTCAGGGCATCGACCAGGATCTGGCCGCCACTGCGTAGTCCGACTTGCGCCATCTCGCACTCCCCTCGTCCTCGCGCTCGTTTAGCGCGGGGGCACGGCTTGGTCAAATCGGAGCGCTGGATCGTGAGCGCCACGGCTGCAGGCCCCCTTCCAACCTCCCCCCTGAAGAGGGGGAGGCTTTGATCGCGCAGCGTCGCCAATCTTCTCCTCCCCCTTCAGGGGGAGGTTGAGTGGGGGCAAGTGCAGCTGCGATCCATCCAGGCGCGCGTGGAAGAGGAGCCAGTGCTTCGTCAGATCGGCGGACGCAACTGGGCCCAGGGCTGGCGCTGCTCCAGGACGGCGGCGATGCCGATCGGCCCCAGGTCTTCGAAGCGGCGGCCGATCACCTGCAGGCCGATGGGGAGGCCGTCGTTGGTGATGCCGGCAGGAATCGAGATCGCCGGGCACTGGCTGACGAAATTCCAGACCGAGGTGACGTCGAGGGCGAGGTAGCGGCCCTTCTCGTCCAGCCGCCAGAAATCCTGGTCGCTGCGGCCGTGGCTCGGCGCCGGCTGCGCCATGGTCGGGCAGATGAGGGCGTCGCAGCGTGCCAGGATCGGCGAAAGCTCCTTCCACATCGCGGTGCGGCCGAATTCGAGCTGCTTGAACTCCACCGCCGACATGGCGAGCCCGCGCTCGATCAGGCCGACCACCAGCGGGTCCATCTTCTTGCGGTATTTCGGCAGGACGTGGCCGAAGAAGCTGGCGAGATAGACCGCCCAATGCTTCGCCCAGAGTTCGTCCTGGTCGAGGCTCCAGGAGAGCTTCACCTCCTCGATCTCGGCGCCCGCCTGGCGCAACACCTCGGCGCCACGGCGGATCGCGGCCTCGACCTCGGGATGCCAAAGTCGCTTGCCGAAGTCGAGGCAGAGGGCGAGGCGCTTGCCCTTGAGGTCGTTCGGCTTCGGCTGCAGGAAATCAAGTGCCGGCTTTAGGCTCTGGATGTCGCGCTCGTCCGGCCCCTGGGTCACCTGCATGAAGAGGCAGAGATCGGCGACGCTGCGCGCCAGCGGGCCGAAATGCGAGATCTGGTCGAACTCGCTCGGCAGGATGGTGAAGGGGATGCGGCCGAAGCTCGGCTTCAAGCCGAGCACGCCGCAGAAGCTCGCCGGGATCCGGACCGAGCCGCCCATGTCCGAGCCCTCGGCGAGGGGCACGCAGCCGGTCGCGACCGCGACCCCCGATCCGCCCGAGGAGCCGCCGGCGCAGCGCTCCGGGTTCCAGGGATTGCGGGTGATGCCCCAGAGCGGGCTCTCGGTGAAGCTCGAATAGGCGAATTCCGGTGTCGTGGTCTTGCCGATCATGATGCCGCCCGCCTTCTTCAAGGCCTCGACGATCGGCGCATCCTCCTCCGGCACCCAATGCTCATAGGCATAAGAGCCGAGGGTGGTGCGCTTCCCCTTGGTGGGCGTCAGGTCCTTGATCGCGAACGGGATGCCGTGCAGCGGCCCGCGGAACCTGCCGGCCTTCGCCTCCGCCTCCATCTGCCGCGCCAGCGCCAGCGATTCCTCGGGATAGACGAAGCAGAAGCAGTTGAGCTTCGCGTTGACCGCCTGGATCCGGTCGAGCGCGTTCTCGATAATCCTGGCCGGACTCAAGGCGCCGCTGTGGATCCGCGCGGCGAGTTCGACGGCGGGCGTGTAGCAAAGATCGAGATCGGCCATGGGTCCCGTGCGGATGAGAGAGGGTGCCGCATCATGGCGGGCGCGGGGACGGAGATCAACTTGCCGGAAACGGGTATGCTTGGTCTAATTGAAGCACGCGATTGAGAGCGAGCGGGGATACGAGCGTGATCGACCAGTTCACCGCCGACCAGGTTGCCGCGTTCAACCGGGACGGTTTCCTGATCCTGCCGAAGCTGATCGACCGGATCGAGGCCGAGGCGGTGGCGGCGCGCTTCGACAATCTCTTCAAGGGCAAGTTCGAGACCGGCCTCTACCCCGATGAATGGAACTGGCAGGAGGGCCGGGACCGCGCGGACCGCACCCGGCAGATCTGCAACGGCTGGAAATCCGACCGCACGGTCGCCGAGCTGGTGCTGCGACGTGAGATCGGCCGGCTCTGTGCGCAGCTCGGCAACTGGCCGGGTGCGCGGATCGTGCAAGACAACGTGATCTGGAAGCCGCCCGGCGCGAAGTCGCTCGGCTATCACCAGGACAATGCCTACGCCGACTGGATCGACCCGCCGGCGATGTTGACCTGCTGGATCGCGCTCGACGACACGAGTGCGGCCGGCGGCACCATCGAATACGTGAAGGGCTCGCATCTCTGGGGCCGCTTCCCGCCGGCGAAGCAGTTCCACGCACCGGAGGATTACCGCAAGGAGATGGTCGCCGCCGCCCACAGTATCGGCAAGGAGCCGGAGATCGCTTTCGTCGAGGTGCCCGCCGGCGGCTGCGCCTTCCACCACGGCTGGTGCTGGCACGGCTCCGGCGCCAACCTCGCCCAGCATCCGCGCCGCTCCGCGGTGACGCATTGCATGTCCTCGGCGGCGAAGTTCCATCCGACCCATATCAGCTACATCTACAACCGATACAAAAGGGTCGGCGACACGACGATGGACGAAAGCTTCTTCCCGATCCTCTGGCGCGAGGACGGGTATCGCACGCCGTGGGTGGATGCGTATGTGCGGGCGGCGGTGCCGGCTTAGCTAGAACGACGCCAGGTCGATGCCCGGATCGTACTCCCGGTCCGGCACGTCCTTGGTGATCGCCTGGCCGCAGATCACGCGCTTCTGCTCCGGGTCGTAGGTCAGGGCCGGCGGCCCGTAGAGCAGCCAGCCCTTGTTCAGATGCGCGGTGATGCGATGACAGAAGGTCGCGTCATCGGGTCCGGTGAGGTAGCGGTAAAGAATCATCGTTCCCTCAGTGATGGCCGCCTTCGTGCAGGATCTCGTCGCGCATGCCGGTCTCGTAGGTGATGCCGGCGGGGGTCAGCATGCAGCCGACGGGATAGTAGGACTTCACCAGCCCCTTGCGCTCCAGCGCGATCCAGGCTGCCTCGTTGCTGAGGCCCGAGGCGTCCTTGGACGCCAGCACGTAGTTGCCGAGATGGAAGTGGTTGCCGTGCGCATGCGGCATGCCGGTGATCATGATGTGGCCGGGCTCGTCCGCCGGCTTCGCGTAGCCGTCGATCTTGGCGAGCTCCTGGAAGAGGGTCAGCGTCTTCAACTGCAGGGCGTTGAGGTTGAGCGGGTTCTTCTTCGGCGGCATGTTTCAATCCCAAAAAGGCTTCAATCCCGAAAGTTCACGTATTGCAACGGCTGCTCGATCTTCATGCCGCGGACATGGGCGATCGCTGCCTGCAGGTCGTCGCGCTTCTTGCCGGTGATCCGGAGCTCGTCGCCCTGGATCGAGGCCTGGACCTTCAATTTGCTGTCTTTGAGGCCCTTCACGATCTCCTTGGCGAGCTTCTGGTCGATGCCCTGCTTGACCACGATCTCCTGGCGGACAGCATTCCCGGAAGCGCGCTCCGGGTCCTTGAACTCAAGGGCGCCGGCATCGAGCTTGCGGCGCGTGACATAGCCCTTCAGCAGCTCCTGCATCTGCCGCAGCTTCATCTCGTCGTCGGCGAGCAGCGTGATCGCCGCCTCCTTGCGCTCGATCGTGCATTTCGAGCCCTTGAAGTCGAAGCGGGTGTCGATCTCGCGGCGGGCGCCGTTGATCGCGTTGTCGACCTCGGTGAGGTCGGTCTTGGAGACGATGTCGAAGGAGGGCATGGAGCACCCTGGAAAGCCCGGAGGAAGTCCCGGGGGAATCCCCGGAAGGCCGGGACTCTGCCACAGGGCCTCCCGGATTGCCAACCGTGGCGGGCCCCGATAGATGTTGGGCGCTGCTTGACCGCCTTTCGGAAGGGTTTCCCGTGACCGGCTTTGAGATCGCCCGCCCCTACCTGCTGTTCCTCGGCAACGCCAAGGACCAGCTCGCCGCCAAGACCGCCCAGGGCATCCTGGACTGGCGCCCCGACTGGTGCATCGGCCAGATGCGGCTCCCCGGTTGCGCCGCCGACCTGAAGATCAAGGACATGGATTTCGCGGCGGCGGCGAAGGCGGGGGCGAAGACCGTGATCGTCGGCGTCGCCAATCGCGGCGGCGTGCTCTCGCCGGACTGGGTCGACATGCTGGCGGGCGCGCTGGAGCTCGGCATGGACCTCGCCAGCGGCCTGCACCAGCGCCTCGCCGACCATCCGAAGCTGGTGGAGACGGCGAAGCGCTTGGGACGGCAGCTGCATGACGTGCGCCACCCGACCCGGGAGTTCGAGGTCGGCAGCGGCGCGAAGCGCCCGGGCAAGCGCCTGCTCGCCGTCGGCACCGACTGCTCGGTCGGCAAGATGTACACGACCCTCGCTCTGGAGAAGGAGCTGAGGAAGCGCGGCCGCAAGGCGGATTTCCGCGCGACCGGCCAGACCGGCATCTTCATCGCCGGCTCCGGCGTCTCGATCGACGCCGTCGTCTCCGATTTCGTCTCCGGCGCGGTCGAGTGGCTCTCGCCCGCCAACGACCCGGACCATTGGGACCTGGTGGAGGGGCAGGGCTCGCTGTTCCATGCCTCCTTCGCCGGCGTCAGCCTCGGCCTGCTGCACGGCGCCCAGCCGGATGCGCTGGTGCTCTGCCACGAGCCGACGCGCAAGCACATGCGCGGCCTGCCGCATTATCCGCTGCCGGACCTGAAGGTCTGCATGGAGGCGAACCTCGCCGCGGCGCGCCTCACCAATCCCAAGGTCAAATTCGTCGGCGCCAGCATCAACACCAAGGGTCTCGACGAGGCGGCGGCGAAGGACTACCTCGCCAAGGTCGAGCGCTGGCTCGGGCTGCCCGCCGTCGATCCGATCCGCAGCGGCGTCGGCCCGATCGCGGACCATCTGGAATGAGCCGCAAGCTTACGATCCGCTGCGAGACCTGGAAGCTCGCCGGCACTTTCACCATCTCCCGCGGCTCGAAGACCGAAGCCGAGGTCGTGGTGGTGGAGCTCGAGGAGGACGGCAAGGTCGGCCGCGGCGAATGCGTCCCCTATGCGCGCTACAAGGAGAGCATCTCCGGCGTCATCGAGCAGATCGAGAAGCTGCGCCCGGCGATCGAGGGCGGCGTCGGCCGGCCGCGGCTCCGCAAACTGGTCGCCCATGGCGCCGCACGCAATGCCATCGACTGTGCGCTCTGGGACCTGGAGGCGAAGCGCGCGGGCCAGCGTGCCTGGCAGATCGCGGGCCTCGCGACACCGCATGACGTCACCACCGCCTATACGTTGAGCCTGGACACGCCGGAGAAGATGGCCGCCACCGCCAAGGCGAACGCGGACCGTCCGCTGCTGAAACTGAAGCTTGCCGGCCCCGGCGACCTCGCGCGGGTCCAGGCGGTGCATCAGGCGGCGCCCCGGGCGCGGCTGATGGTCGATGCCAATGAAGGCTGGTCGGTCGCCGACTACAACGCGCTGGCGCCGCAGCTGAAGGATCTCGGCGTGGTGCTGATCGAGCAGCCGCTGCCGGCCGGCGACGACATCGCGCTGCTCGGCCTGACGCGCCCCGTGCCGGTCTGCGCCGACGAATCCTGCCACGACCTGTCGACCCTGCGGACGCTGAAGGGCCGCTACGACGCGGTCAACATCAAGCTCGACAAGTCGGGCGGATTGACCGAGGCGCTGGCCATGGTCGCGGAAGCGAAGCGGTTCGAGTTCAAGGTCATGGTCGGCTGCATGGTCGCGACCTCGCTCGCCATGGCGCCGGCCTTCCTGGTGGCGCAGCAGGCCGAGTTCGTTGATCTCGACGGCCCGCTGCTCCTGGCCGAGGACCGCCCGCACGGCTTCAGCTTCACCGGCAGCATCATGCACCCGAACGCGCCGGAGCTCTGGGGGTAGCGGTTCCACATCCGCGATCGAATATGCGTCAAGACCCCTCACCCCAACCCTCTCCCTACGGGAGAGGGAGCTCAGCGAAGCGCTCGCTTAGCCTGAGTTGGATGGTTCGTGCTACAGCGTCCCCTCGCCCGTAGGGAGAGGGACAGGGTGAGGGTCTTGAAGCGGCATGAGGCCCGTCCGACGAATGGAAGTCTAGTCCTCGCCGCGCGGCGCGAAGAAGGCTTCGAGATCCTTCGCCGCGGTTGCGATGTGCTGGTTGAGGATCGCGCAGGCCTCGTCGGCATCGTTCGCGCTGCAGGCGTCGATCAGCCCGCGATGCTCTTCCTGGGAGAGATGGTTGCGGCCCATCGCCGCCAAGTGGAAGCGGAGGAAGCGGTCGGCGGCCGCGAGCTGCTGGTCCACCAGCGTGAGGAGCCGTGGCCGTCCGGCGCGGCTGTAGAGCGTCATGTGGAAACGGCGATTGAGCTCGCCGAGCCTCGCACCGGATTCGCTGTCCATCTCCTCCACGAGCTCGCGGGCGCGGGCGAGGTCGGCGGCGGTGAGGTTCGGGACCGAGAGGTGCAAGGCGGCGGGTTCGAGCGCGCCGCGGATCGCATAGTTGTCGGCGCCTTCCGCGGCCGAGATCTCCGTCACCACCGCGCCGCGATGCGGATAGAAGTCGACGAGCGCCTGGGCTTCGAGCTGACGCAGCGCCTCGCGGATCGGCATGCGGCTCAAGCCGAACTCCGCCGCGAGGTCCTCCTGCCGCAAAGGCGTGCCGCCGGGCAGGGCGCCCGAGAGAATCGCCTCCTTTAGCGTGCTCTCCACATATTCCGTCGCCGTGCGGAAGCGCGGCGGCTTGCCGCCGATCAGCAGGGTCAGGGCATTGGCACGGGCCAAGGAGCTGAATTCCTTAATAAATTAAGCATTGTCGATTGGATCCAATTTCATTATAGCTGCGGGCGGCGGGCGCAGCAAGGCCCGCACCTCGGGGGCAATTCATGACGACAGCGACCCGATCCCTCGAACCGCATGTTGCCGGCCGGAGCGTCGGCCCCTGGCCGGCGATCCTCGCCGGCCTCATCGCCTCGCTGGTCGGCTATGGCAGCTCCTTCGCCGTGGTGCTGCAGGGTCTGATCGGCAGCGGCGCCAGCCCCGCCCAAGCGGCGTCGGGCTTGCTGATCCTCGGCACCATGATGGGCCTGGCCGCGATCGTGTTCGGTCTCCGCTATCGCATGCCGATCGCCATCGCCTGGTCGACGCCGGGTGCCGCATTGCTGGCGGCGACGGGACCCGATCCCCAGGGATTCCCCGCCGCGGTCGGCGCCTTCCTGGTCGCCGGTTCCCTGGTGGTGATCACCGGCCTCTGGAAACCGCTGGGACGCGCGGTGCTGGCGATCCCGGCGCCGCTCGCCAATGCGATGCTGGCCGGGGTGCTGCTGAGCTTCTGCATCGCGCCGGTGAAGGCGGTGGCGGAAGTGCCGCTGCTCGCACTGCCGGTCGTCATCGCCTGGGTGCTGGTGGCGCGCTTTGCGCGACTCTATGCGGCGCCGGTCGCCGTGCTGGCGGCGGCGCTGATGCTCGGCCTCTCCGCGCTGGGCCTGCTGCCCGGAAGCGCTGCGATCACGCTGCCGGATCTCACCGGCGGCGCGCTCCTCCCGCATCTCGTCTGGGTGACGCCGGTGTTCTCCTGGTCGTCGCTGGTCGGGATCGCACTGCCGCTCTTCCTGGTGACCATGGCCTCGCAGAATATCCCCGGCTTCGCCGTGCTGCGCGCCAACGGCTATGAGCCGCCGTCGTCGCCGCTGTTGGTCGGCACCGGCATCGCGACGCTGATCTCGGCGCCGTTCGGCGGCCACGCAGTCAATCTCGCGGCGATCACCGCGGCGCTCTGCGCCGGGCCG
>DATKNM010000605.1:0-2748 GCA_035541335.1 Binatia bacterium | reverse complement strand
GTGACGGACCTTGCCCGGCAGGTCGCGCCATTTCGCCGCGACCGGTGCGGCATCGCGGGCTTCGTCCAAGCCCCAGGGCTCCGGCCGCCAGGTGTTGGTCGGGATCTCCATCATGCCGCCGAGCAGCCCCTGCTCCGGGCGGCGCCGCAGCAGCACCGTCCCGTCAGGCAATGTCATCCAATAGGCGACGGCGTGCAGCACCGGCCGGTCCGGCTTCGGCGTCTTCCTGGGATAGTCCTCGGCGTCGCCGGCGCGGAAGGCGGCGCAATCGCCGCGCCACGGACAGAGGGCGCAGCGCGGCTTCCGCGGGGTGCAGATAGTGGCGCCAAGATCCATCACGGCTTGGGCGTAATCGCCGGCCCGTGCCTCCGGCGTGAGCGCGTCGGCCAGCGCGCGCAGCTCCGGCTTCGCCGCAGGCAGCGGCGTCGCGATGCGATGGAGGCGCGCCATCACCCGCTCGACGTTGCCGTCCATCACGACGGCGCGGCGGCCGAAGGCGATGGCGGCAATCGCGGCCGCGGTGTAGCCGCCGATCCCCGGCAGCTTCAGCAGCTCCGCTTCGGTGTTCGGGAATTCTCCGCCGAAGTCGCGCATGACGGCTTGGGCACATTTGTGCAGGTTGCGCGCCCGGGCGTAGTAGCCGAGCCCGGCCCAGGCCGTCAGCACATCGTCGAGCGGTGCCGCGGCGAGCGCCGTGACGTCCGGCCAGCGTTGCAGGAAGTTCGCAAAGTACGGGGCGACCGCGGCGACCGTGGTCTGCTGCAACATGATCTCGGAAAGCCAGACCCGGTAGGGATCCGCCACCTCGCCCGGCCGGGCGCGCCAGGGCAGCACGCGGCGATGCCGGTCGTACCAGGCGAGCAGCTCGGCCGGCATGGCGGAACGAGGATCGGATCGACGTGCCGCCGTACGGATTCGTGTCATCGCGCCACTAGAGCATATCCGGGCGATCTGCGCTAAGGTCGAGGGCATGGTGGAGAGGCGGGACGAGAAGCGCGACGGCGATAAGAAGGCCGAGGCGCCGCGGCGGAACACGACGGCGCGGCTGTCGGCCGAGCTGCCGGCGCTGACCAAGATGGCGTTCCGCAATACGGTTGGCGGCCGCGGCTTCGCCGAAGCGGGGCTGATCACCGAATGGCGCGCGATCGTCGGGCCGGAGGTCGCGCGGATGAGCCGGCCGGTCCAGCTCGCCTTCCCCCGCGGCGAACGCAAGGGCGGCGTCATCACGATCCAGTGCAGCGGCGCAGCGGCCTTGGAGCTGCAGCACCTGAAGCCGCAGATTCTCGACCGCATCAACACGCACTTCGGCTACGCCGCGGTGACCGAGATCCGGTTCCGGCAGGGATCGATCACCGGATCGCTTCTAGAGGGCACGTCGGGCAAGCCGCGCCGAAGGGCGGCTGCACGCGACTCGAAGCCGCCGAGTGCTGCCGAGCAAGCCGAGGTCGCGGCCGCGCTCGAGACCGTGCCGGAGGGCGAGATCAAGGAGAGACTGCTGCGACTCGGGCTGGCAATGCGCCGGCGCCATCCCCGCGCGTAAGCGCCACGAAGGGGCAGGTGAACATCGAACCGGCCGGATTCCGCCGCTTTCCGCAGGCCGCTCCGCTCACGGGAAATTCATCCACAGGAAGCTGTAACAGCGGCCGGCAGCGCGGCTCCCGGCATCTTGCACTCGCCCCTGAATCCTGCCAAAACCGCCGCTCAACCGGTCGGGAGTACCGTCCTAACGCGACTCGGATGCGTGCGCGGGCGGCTTCCCCAAGCAGGGAGAATGCATTTGCGGAATTTGCTGATTGCGGGGGTGGTCGTCATCGTTGCGGGTGTCGCCGGGTTCCTCGCATGGCAGCACTTCCAGACCCCGGCCACGGTCACCCTGGCCGACGGCTCGACCCCCGATCTCTCGAAGCCGATCGACAGTCCGCTCGCCAAGGCGCAGCCGGATGACGTGGTGATGGGCGACGATAAGGCGCCGATCACCATGATCGAATATTCGTCGCTGTCCTGCCCGCATTGCGCGCGGTTCCAGAAGGACGTGCTCCCGCGGATCAAGGCCGACTTCATCGACACCGGCAAGGTGAAGTATATCTCCCGCGACTTCCCGCTGAACAAGCCGGCGCTGCAGGCGGCCCTGTTCGCCCATTGCGTCTCGCCGATGCGGTTCTTCAGCATCGCCGACGAGCTCTTCAAGACCCAGGACCAGTGGCTGATCGAGGACGCGACCCAGCCCTTGTCCCAGATCGCCGCCACCGCCGGCATGGACAAGGCCACGTTCGACGCCTGTCTCGCCAACAAGGACGAGGAGGCGAAGATCGTCGCCACCCGCAAGGGCGGCGAGGATGCGTTCAAGATCGACGCGACGCCGACCTTCATCATCAACGGCGTGAAGCTCGAGGGCGAGCAGACCTACGACGACTTGAAGGCCGTGTTCGCGAAGCTCGGCAGCTCGGCCTCCTGAGCATGATCATCGGCAAGCGCGCAGCGGAGTCCCATTAGAGTGGTCCATTTCACCAAGCTTCGCCTGCAGGGCTTCAAGTCGTTCGTCGAGAGCACCGAGCTCGCCATCCAGCCGGGCATGACCGGCATCGTCGGTCCGAACGGCTGCGGCAAGTCGAACCTGGTCGAAGCCCTGCGCTGGGTGATGGGCGAGACCTCGGCGAAGCGCATGCGCGGCGGCGAGATGGACGACGTCATCTTCGGCGGCACCGGCAACCGGCCGGCGCGCAACGTCGCCGAGGTGCAGCTGCTGCT
>DATKNM010000604.1:0-2971 GCA_035541335.1 Binatia bacterium | reverse complement strand
GCCGAAATTGCCGCTGGTCTGGATGATGCCGACCAGGATCGCGGCCCCCGGCGCCTTCAGGCGCAGGCTTCCCCCGCGCAGCTTCACGAAGAGCAGCATCAGCGGCGCCGCGATCAAGCAGCGGATGGCGCTGTAGGTCATGGCCCCGCAGTGGTTGAGGCCGATCTTCATCACCGCCCAGTGGTAGCCCCAGATCACCGAGAGGCCGAGGATGATGGCGAGCGAGGCGCCGAGGGAGAGCCGCTTCGCGGACAGCGGCGCGGAATCTCCGGACATGCGCGGACTATTCCTCCTGGGGAATGGCGATCACGGCCGGTGCCTGCTTCGGCGCGGTCAGCACCATGAGGGCGATCGCCGCCAGGATCAGCGCCATGCCGATCATGTCGGTCGGGCTCGGCCGCTCGCCGAGCTGGATCGAGCCCGCGGCGACGCCGACCAGCGGCACGATGAGCACGATCAGAGAGAGGGTGTTGGCCTCGATCCGCCGCTGCAGGGTGAACCAGATCAGGAAGGCGACCGCGGTCGCCGGACCGACATTGTAGAGGACCGCCAGGATGAAGCCCGTCGTCCATTGGATCGGCGCTTCCGGCACGACCAGCGCCCCCAGCCCCAGCAGCGCGCTGCCGATCACCATCTGCCAGGTGGTAAGCGTGACCGTGTCGATCTCGCCCGGATGGCGCCGCATCAGCGCCTGGTTGATGACGACGCCGACGCCCCAGCAGAGACTGGCGCCGAGCGCATAGAGCACCGGCTCCAACGAGCCCGGCTTGCCGCCGAGGAAGGCCATGGTGCCGATGCCGAGGATGGCCACGATCGTGGCCATCCACTGGCCGGCGCGCGGCCGCTCCTTCAGGAACACGAAGCCGAGCAGCATCACCCAGACCGGCAGGGTGTAGTTGAGGATGGCGCTCTTGCCGGCCTCGCCGGTGCGCAACGCGAATGCGATCAACCCTTGCGCGCCGGTGGTCTGGAAGAGGCCGATCGCGGCCACGGTCCAGGGCTCGACGATCCGGAAGCTGCGCCGCGTCGCCAGCAGCACCGCGACCAGGATCGCGGCACCGCCCAGCATGCGCACCGCCGCGAAGGCGACCGGCCCCGCATCCTGGACGCCGACCTTCAACACCACCCAGTTGTAGCCCCAGAGCAGAGCGAGGCCGAGCAGCAGCAGGATCGAGCCGGCATGGGAGCGCCTCTGCGCTGGGCCGCGATCGGACACCGATATTCTCCCTGGGAGAAACGCGAGACTTAGTCGCCGGTCACCAGGCGCTCGACCAGCTGCTTCACCGTGGGGATGAAGCCGTTGGCGTAGAAGGGATCGTCGCGGAAGCGGTAGGCGTTGTGGCCGGCGAACATCAGCTGGTCGTCGATCCGGTCCGAATGGCTGATCTCCTGCAGGGTCTTCTGGATGCAGAAGCTGCGGGGATCGGCCTTGCGCCCGGTGGTGCCCTGCTCGTTCTGCGACCAGTTGGAGAACTGGCAGGCGGAGAGGCAGCCCATGCAGTTGATCTGGTCGGTCAGGATCTCGTTGGCCTTGGCCGGCGTGACGAAGATCAAGGTCGAATCCGGCGTGCGCAAAGCCTCGGTGAAGCCCTGATCGACCCAGCCCTGGGCGCGGAGCTTGTCGGCGGCGGTCAAGTAGACGAGGCGGCCACGGGCGCCGACCGGGAACGGCCATTCGTGCTCGCCGACTTTGTTCTGGCTGTAGGCGACCTGACGCTCGCCGCGGCCCTTCAATTCGTCGAGGAAGGGGTTGCTGACGGCAGACGAGTAGAAGCCGGTCGGGCTGAAGCGGTTGAGATAGACGTCGCCCTCGTTCAGATGCAGCAGGCGCTGCTTCCAAGCGTCCGAGATCGGGCTTTCCTGGGTGAGCAGCGGCCGGGTGCCGAACTGGAACGCGACCGGCCCCAGGTCGGGATTGCCGATCCAGTCCGCCCATTCGCGCAGGTACCAGACGCCGCCCGCCATGACGATCGGCGTGTTGACGAGGCCGCATTCGTCGCGCATCAGCTGCCTGAGCTCCATGACCCGCGGCAGTGGCGACTGCGGCTTCCGCGGATCCTCGACATTGGAGAGGCCGTTATGGCCGCCGGCCAGCCACGGATCCTCGTAGACGACCCCGCCGAGGAAGTCCTGGAACTTGTGATAGGCGCGCTTCCAGAGCGCTCGGAACGCCCGCGCAGAAGAGACGATCGGATAATAGTGCAGCCCATAATGGGCGCAGATCTCGGCGATGCGATAGGGCATGCCGG
Organism: Binatia bacterium; assembly: GCA_035541335.1. Lineage (GTDB taxonomy): Bacteria > Pseudomonadota > Alphaproteobacteria > Dongiales > Dongiaceae > Dongia. The sequence continues at coordinate 722 of DATKNM010000604.1, read as the reverse complement.
CGCCGCAGGTGACGCCGTGGATCAAGCCCTTCGCCCCTTCCAGCACGCCGTGCAGCACGCGCTCGGCACCGGCCATCTCCCAGAGCACGTTCATGTGGATGCGGCCGCGGCCGTTCGACGCCTCGTAGGCGATGCGGGCCTGGGTGATGCCGCCCCGGATCGCGTAGGCCAGCAACTCCTCGTGGCGCTCGCGCCGGGTCTTGCCGTGATAGATCTGCGGGATCGGCTCGCCGTTCGCGTCGTAGGAATCGGCGTTGACGCCGGAGAAGGTGCCGATGCCGCCGGCCGCCGCCCAGGCGCCGGAGGACTCGCCGTTGGAGACCGAGATGCCCTTGCCGCCTTCCACCAGCGGCAGCACCTCGACACCCGACATCATCAGCGTGTTCAACGGCTTCACTCGTTCACTCCCAGGCAGGCGCACTTCGCTCGTAGAAGCGAACTTCGCCGCGATGCTTGTGGATTATACGCCTTTGCCCAGGCGGGCCAAGACGGCGCCGGGGGCGTCGGTGAAGACGCCGTCGGCACCCCATTCGATCACGCGGGCGGCGCGTTCCGGTGCGTTGACGGTCCAGACCAGCACGGCATAGCCCGCCTGCTTCAGCTCGGCCATCCAGGGCTGGGTCGCGTGGTCGTTGTCGATGTTGATGCTGGCCGCCGCGACGCCGCGGGCCTGTGCCAGCCAGTCCAGCGGGCGGCCGCCGATCAGGAGGCCGCGAGGAAAC
>DATKNM010000603.1:0-2820 GCA_035541335.1 Binatia bacterium | reverse complement strand
CAGCTCGCCCTTGTAGCCGAGGCGCTGGCGCAGGATCCGCGCCTGCGAATAGCCGCGGCCGTCGGTGAACTTGGGGAACTCGAGCACGATCAGCGAGAAGCGGTCCAGGTCATCCGCCACGGTCACCGGCGACTGATCGCTCTTGAAGCGCAGACCGAGCGGCGCGTTCCGGCCGGCCAGTGTCTCGCGGTCCTTCAGCCAGCGGTCGACCGAGATCACGACCGGCTTGCCTTCCGGCAGGGCCGCGTCGTCCGCGACGGTCAGCCAGTCATTCGGCTGCAGGGCGCCGTGCTTGAGAATTGCCATAGAGTTTCTCCTTGAAAGGCTCGAGGCCGATGCGGCGGTAGGTCTCCAGGAACCGCTCATCCGCGCCCGCGCGCTTTTCCAGATAGACGTTCACGATGGTTTCCACGGCATCCGCCACCTGGTCGATGGCAAAGGCCGGGCCGATGATCTTGCCGATCGAGCTGTCGTCCTTGGACGATCCGCCGAGGGTGATCTGGTAGAACTCCTCGCCCTGCTTATCGACGCCGAGGATGCCGATATTGCCGGCATGGTGGTGGCCGCAGGCGTTGATGCAGCCGGAGATGTTCAGGCGAAGCTCACCGATCTCCTCCAGCCGCTGGAAGTCGTTGAAGCGCCGCGACAGGCGCTGGGCGATGGGGATCGACCGCGCATTCGCGAGATTGCAGTAGTCGAGCCCCGGGCAGGCGATGATGTCGGTGAGGAAGCCGACATTCGGGTTGGCGAGGCGCACCGCCGCAAGGCGCTGCCAGAGCGCGTCGAGGTCCTGCTTCCGCACGTTCGGCAGTACCAGGTTCTGGTGATGCGTGACCCGCACCTCACCGAAGCTGTACTCGTCGGCGAGATCGGCGATCAGGTCCATCTGGTCGGCCGAGGCATCGCCGGGCGCGCCGCCCTCCGGCTTCAGCGAGACGGTGACGATGCTGTAGCCGTCCACCTTGTGCGCATGGGTGTTCGCGCGCACCCAGCGCGCGAAGATCGCATCGCCGCGCTTCGCCGTCTCGAGCTCGGTCGAGATCGCGGGGAGCGTCTCATAGGCCGGCGGCGTGAAGTAGTCCTGGATGCGGGCGACTTCGGCCTCGGGCAAAGTCAGCACGCCGTCCTTGATCCGGTTCCATTCCTCTTCGACCAGGCGGGCGAACTCCTGGGTGCCGGTTGCCGTCACCAGGATCTTGATCCGCGCCTTGTAGAGATTGTCGCGCCGGCCGAGCAGGTTGTAGACCCGCAGGATCGCCTCGAGATAGCTCAGCAGATGCTGCTTCGGCAGGAAGCTGCGGATGGTCGGCCCGATCGCGGGCGTCCGGCCCATGCCGCCGCCGACGATCACCTCGAAGCCGATCTCGCCGGCATCGTTCTTGACCATCTTCAAGCCGATGTCGTGGAACTTCACCGCGGCGCGGTCGTGCGACGCGCCGGTCACCGCGATCTTGAACTTCCGCGGCAGGAAGGCGAACTCGGGATGCAGGGTCGACCACTGGCGAATGATCTCGGCCCAGAGGCGCGGATCCTCGATCTCGTCCGGCGCCACGCCGGCGAAATGGTCGGCGGTCGTGTTCCGGATGCAATTGCCGCTGGTCTGGATGGCATGCATCTCGACCTCGGCGAGGTGTTCCAGAATGTCCGGGATCTCGTCGAGATGCGGCCAGTTGAACTGGATGTTCTGCCGCGTGGTGAAGTGGCCGAAGCCCCTGTCGTAGCGCCGCGCGATGAAGGCGAGCTTGCGCATCTTCTTCGACGAGAGCACGCCGTAGGGTACCGCGATCCGCAGCATGTAGGCATGGAGCTGCAGGTAGAGCCCGTTCTGCAGCCGCAGCGGCCGGAACTCGTCCTCCGTCAGCTCGCCGGCCAGGCGCCGCGCGACCTGGCCGCGGAACTGCTTCACGCGCTCGGCAACGAAGGTGGCGTCAAATTCGTCGTAGCGATACATCGCTCAGCCTTCGATCCGATGCGTCCAGGACCCGACATCGGGCGTGATGGTGGGCAGCCGGCTGGCGCGGATGCGCTCGCGCGCGCTGTTCGGCTGAATGCCGTCCGGCGTCTCCTCGACCTCGGCCAGATAGGGACCGACGACCTTCCGCGCCTTGACGTCGCCCTTGGTGCCATCGAGCGCGGCGTTCGCCACCGCCTCGTCGCGGAGCGGCAGACTGTCGGCAAAACTCTCGGACCAGGTGCGTGCCGCGGTCAGATAGACCACGGCGCCGTCGCGCAGCCGGTTGGCGGTGACGATCTGCACGGTCATCGGGCACCTCCGGCGCGTTGCGCTTCGGCGGCGGAACGCAGCACGACGACGCGCAGCCCATCCTGCGGCAGCGCGGCATCGAGGCCGATGCGGCGCGCATCGCGACGGGCGTAATCGAGGATCTCCGGGGCGACCCCGGCGTCATGGGCGATCACGTCGGCCTTCCGCAGCGCCCGGAGGGCGCCGAGCGTCAGGTCGTCGCTGTCGTTGGAGGCGAGGTCGATCACGGTCAGCGACCCTTCCCCGCTCCGAGCCGCATCAGGGGCGTTGAGATGGGGGGCATTGAGGTCGCGAATCATGCGACGCGCGGCCCGGAACTCCTCGCCCGCCATCACCAGGTCGGCGCCCTCGCCGTCGAAGAAGCGATCCCAGAAGCGGCGGCGCATGGCATTGTCCGCGATCCGGGTCTGTACCGCGGAACGGAAGCGACGGGCGAAAGCGGAGAGCCGATCGAGACCGCTCGGCAGCGCGTCCTCGATCCAGGCGCGGACGCGTTGCGCCAGGATCGGCGAGCCGCCGCCGGTCGAGATGCCGATCACCACGTCGCCGCGATCGAC
>DATKNM010000602.1:0-2056 GCA_035541335.1 Binatia bacterium | reverse complement strand
CGGTGTGGCGATTGACCTTGAATCGCTCGGCCAGCTCCGGCTCGGTCGGCAGCCGGTCGCCCGGCTTCAGCAGACCGCTCTCCACCTCGGCGCGGAGGCTGTCGAGGATCTGCCGCCAGAGAGTGACCCCGCGGCCGCGGGAGATGTTGTGATTCACAGCCATTCTTACCGGCCTCTATTTACCGTCCGCTCCGAGAAGAATTCGTGACAGGACATTCGGGTCGTTGACTCATCTATACGTATAGATGATTATCCATGCCATGACAAGCGCTAGCCCACTCCCGCCTGAGCGTTCCCGCTGGATTTCCAGCCTCAGCCTAGCCAAAGCCGACCGTTTAGAGGCCTGCTGGACCACTCTCGCACCGAAGCCGGAGTTCCACTGGCTGCGTCCGGCCGAATCCGGCCTCGTCATGCTGCGCGGCCGGGCCGGCGGAAATGGCCAGGCCTTCAATCTCGGCGAGATGACGGCGACCCGGGCCGCGGTGGTGATCCAAGGCCAAGTGACAATCACCGGCTTCGGCTACGTGGCCGGCCGCGACAAGCGGCATGCCGAACTCGCCGCTTTGTTCGACGCCCTGCTGCAGGATCCGGCCCGGCGGCCGGCTTTGTGGCGCGATCTCATCGAGCCGATCGAGGGCGAGCGCCGCACTGCCCGCGCCCAGCGCGCCGCCGCGGTGGCGGCGACCCGGGTCGACTTCACGACCATGGTGCGCGGCGATGCCTGACGCGATCGCAGTCTCTCATCCCGGCCTCACCGACCCGGTCGGCCAGTCACAGGAGATCTTCCGCACCGTGCTCACGGCGCTTGCGGAGCCGGGGCGCGTCCTCGACCTCGCATCCGCGCCGGACGTACCGCTCGGCATCGACGCGGCGGCGCTCGCCATCCTGCTCACGCTGGCGGACGGCGATACGCCGGTCTGGATCGGCGGAACGACGGATGGGGCGCTGGCGGCCTATCTGCGCTTCCACACCGGCGCGCCGATCGTTTCCCAGGCGCGCGCGGCGCAGTTCGCGGTTGTTGTCGATCCATCACGCTACTTGCCGCTCTCCGACTTCGATCCCGGCGTCGAGGATTTTCCCGACCGCGCCGCGACCGTGATCATCGGCGCGACGGCACTGGCGGAAAGCGGCGATGTCGCGTTGCGCGGCCCGGGCATCCCCGACCGGCGCCGGGTCACGATCGGCGGCCTGCCGGCGCGCTTCGCCGCGGACTGGGCGGAGAACCACGCCGAGTTTCCCTGCGGCGTCGATGTCCTCTTCACCTGCGGCCGCCGCATCCTCGGCCTGCCGCGCAGCATCATCCTGGAAGCGCCATGTACGTAGCGGTGAAGGGCGGCGAGGCAGCGATCGAGGCTGCGCATGAATTGCTGGCGGCGGATCGCCGTGGCGATCCCAAGACGCCGGCGCTGACGGTCGATCAGATCGAGCAGCAGCTCGGCCGCGCTGTCGATCGGGTGATGGCGGAAGGCGCGCTCTATGACCGCCGCCTCGCGGCGCTTGCCGTCAAGCAAGCCGCCGGCGATCTCGTGGAGGCGATCTTCCTGCTCCGCGCCTATCGCACCACCCTGCCCCGCTTCGGCGCCAGCGAGCCGATCGAGACGGCGAAGATGGCGATCGCGCGGCGCATCTCGGCGATCTTCAAGGACGTGCCCGGCGGTCAGTTCCTCGGCCCGACCTTCGACTACACTCATCGCCTGCTCGATTTCGCGCTGGAGGCGGACGGCACGGCGCCGCGTCTTCCGGACTCCGCGGAAGAGGTCGGCGCGCTCATGCCGGTTACCGAGATCCTGCAGCGCGACGGCTTGATAGAAGCGGAAGCACCGGCCGAAGATGCAGAAGTCGGCGACATCACCCGCACGCCGCCCACCTATCCCGCCGAACGCGACGTGCGCCTGCAGGCGCTGGCCCGCGGCGACGAGGGCTTCCTCCTTGCCCTCGCCTATTCGACCCAGCGCGGCTATGGCCGCAACCATCCCTTCGCCGGCGAGATCCGCAGCGGCGTGGTGGAGGTCGAGTTCGTGCCGCCGGAGCTCGGCTTCGCCATCACGATCGGCGA
>DATKNM010000601.1:0-4791 GCA_035541335.1 Binatia bacterium | reverse complement strand
GCCGATTTGCAGAAGGGCGAGCGGCCGGAAGAGCTCGCCATCATCCAGGCCCAGCTCGATGCCGCCAACGCTTCGCTGAAGCTCTCGGTGCCGCGGATCGAGCGGCGGCGGCAGATGGTGAAGCAGAACATCGTCGGCGTGGAGGATGTGGATATGGCCGAGGCAGCGGTGCTGACCGACCGCGGCCACATCGCCGAATACCAGGCCCGGCTGGCGGCGGCGCAGCTTCCGGCCCGCGCCGACCAGATCGCGGCGGCGGAGCAGGCGGTCGCCGAATCGGAAGCGGCGCTGCAATCGGCGCAATGGGCGCTGGACCAGCGGCAGGTGGCAGCCTCGGCTGCCGGACGGATCGAGGACGTCTATTACCGGATCGGCGAGGAGGTCGGGCAGGCGGCGCCGGTGCTGCAGCTCCTGCCGCCGGCCAATCTCAAATTCCGGCTCTACGTGCCGGAGCCGGCGCTCGGCGGCTATCGGATGGGCGAGAAGCTGGCGATCGCCTGCGACGGCTGCGCGCCGAACCTGACCGCGACCATCAGCTTCATCGCCACCACGGCAGAGTTCACGCCGCCGGTGATCTACAGCCGGGAAAGCCGGGCGAAGCTCGTCTATCTCATCGAAGCGCGACCCGACGATCCCGCGCAGCCCTGGCATCCCGGCCAGCCGGTCGAGGCGCGGCCGCTCGCCAAGGGTGCGGGAAGCTGAGGCCATGACTGAAACCGTCGATCCGGTCATCGCAGTCAGGGGACTGACCAAGAAGTTCGAGGGTCGGGCGGTGGTCTCCGACCTCGATCTCACCGTCAATCGCGGCCAGATCTACGGCTTCCTCGGCCCGAACGGCAGCGGCAAGACCACGACCATCCGCATGCTCTGCGGTCTCCTGACCCCGGATGGCGGCAGCGGCACCTGCCTCGGCCACGACATCCGCACGGAAGCCGACGCGATCAAGCGCCAGGTCGGCTACATGACGCAGAAGTTCGGGCTCTACGAGGATCTGAGCATCCGCGAGAACCTGACCTTCGTGGCGCGGGTCTATGGCCTCGACCGGGTCCATGAGCGCGTGGAGAAGGCGTTGGAGCGGCTCGGCCTTGCCGAGCGCGCGCGGCAGCTCGCCGGCAAGCTCTCCGGCGGCTGGAAGCAGCGCCTGGCGCTGGCCGCCTGCATCCTGCACGAGCCGCAACTGCTGCTGCTGGACGAGCCCACCGCCGGCGTCGATCCCAAGGCGCGGCGCGATTTCTGGGACCAGATCCACGATCTCGCGCATCAGGGCCTGACCGTGCTGGTCAGCACCCATTACATGGACGAGGCCGAGCGCTGCCACGAGATCCTCTACATCGCCTATGGCAAGCTGCTGGCGCGGGGCTCGGTGCCGGAGGTGATCGCCGGCGCGCATCTCTCCGCCTGGTCGGTGGCGCCGGTCGCCCATGACGGCGAACGGGAGCAGGCGGAGGTGGCGACGCTGTCGAAGGCGCTGCAGCAGCGACCGGGCGTCGACATGGTGGCGCCGTTCGGCGCGCTGCTCCATGTCTGCGGCCGCGACGCCGCCGCGCTGGACGCGGCGACCGCGCCGGAGCGCGCCGATCCCCGCTACCGCTGGCACCGGGTCGAGCCCAGCCTCGAGGACGTGTTCATCGACCTCATGGGGCGCGCCAAGGACAATTTCGGCGACAACTTCCGGGACCACGTCTCGTGAGCGGCATCTTCTCGCTGCGCCGGTTCCTGGCGGTGTTCGCCAAGGAGTTCGTGCAGATGCGGCGCGACCGCATCACATTCGGCATGATGATCGGCGTGCCGATGCTGCAGCTCGTGCTGTTCGGCTACGCCATCAACTCCGACCCGAAGAACCTGCCGGCGGCGCTGGTGATGGGCGAGGATTCGGTCTTCGCCCGCTCGATCGTCTCCGCGGTCGAGCACACCGATTATCTCCGCCTGCTGCCGGCGCCGGTCAGCGAGAAAGAGGCGGACTGGATGCTGAAGACCGGCGACATCCAGTTCGCCATCACCATCCCGCCGCATTTCAGCGCCGACGTGGTGCGCGGCCGCCGCCCGGCCCTGGTGGTCGAGGCCGACGCCACCGACCCGGTGGCGACGGTGAACGCGGTCTCGGCGCTCACCAACCTCGACCGGAGCGCCCTGCAGCACGACTTGACCGGGCCGCTGGCGAAGCTCGCGCCCAGCCAGACGCCGTTCGAGCTCCGGCTGCAGCGCCGCTACAACGAGGAGGGCATCAGCCAGTACAACGTGGTGCCGGGCCTGATCGGCGTCGTCCTCACCATGACCATGATCATGATGACCGGCCTCGCCATGACCCGGGAGCGGGAGCGCGGCACCATGGAGAACCTGCTCGCCATGCCGGTCCGGCCCGTCGAGGTGATGCTGGGCAAGATCGTGCCCTTCATCTTCGTCGGCTACATCCAGGTCGCGATCATCCTGCTGGCGGCGCGCTTCCTGTTCGACGTGCCGTTCGAAGGCTCTCTCGTCACCTTGAGCATCGCCGCGATCGTCTTCATCGCCGCCAACCTCGCCGTCGGCTTCACCTTCTCGACCCTGGCCGAGAACCAGCTCCAGGCGATGCAGCTCTCGGTCTTCTTCTTCCTCCCCTCGCTGCTGCTCTCCGGATTCATGTTTCCGTTCCGCGGCATGCCGGAATGGGCGCAATGGGTCGGCCAGGCGCTGCCCTTGACCCATTTCCTGCGGATCATCCGGGGCGTGCTCCTGAAGGGGAACGGCTGGGCGGAGATCGGGCCCGAGATCTGGCCGATCGCGGTCTTCACCCTGGCGGCCGGCATTCTCGCCCTCATCCGATACCAGCGGACATTGGATTGATGCCGCCGCGTGGGGCTTGCCGGATCGCCTGAATCCGCCCATATCCTGGGCCGAACCGGAAAGAGGCCTGAAAAATGAACAAGGAAACCAAGGAAAGCTTCGCCGTCGAGAAATCCCAGGACGAATGGCGCCAGGATCTGACCCCCGAACAGTACCGGGTCCTGCGCGAGCACGGCACCGAGCGTGCCGGCACCAGCCCGCTCAATGCCGAGAAGCGGGTCGGGCTGTTCCACTGCGCCGGCTGCGGCCAGCCGCTCTATCGCTCCGACCGCAAGTTCGAGAGCGGCTCGGGCTGGCCGAGCTTCTGGGAGCCGATCGAGGGCGCCATCCGCACCTCGACCGACCGCAGCCACTTCATGACCCGCACCGAGGTCCATTGCGGCAAGTGCGGCGGCCATCTCGGCCACGTCTTCGAGGACGGGCCGCAGCCGACCGGGCTCCGCTATTGCATGAACGGCGCCGCGCTCGATTTCGAGCCGGAGCAGAAGAAGTAGAAAGATGAGCCGTGGCGGCGGAAGCAGCCACGGTCTCTCATCACTTCACGCCCATCATTTCACAATGGTGACCGGGCACTCGGCGTGGGAGACCACGGCGGTCGCCACCGAGCCCAGGAACAGGCGGGTGAGCTCGTTGGTGGTGGCCGTGCCCATGATCAGGTGGTCGGCCTTGTGCTTCTTCACATAGGAGACGATCGCATCGGCGACGTTGCTGCCGCTGGCGATGATGCAATCGTAGCCGGTGAACTTCGCCGCCTTGGCGACCTTGGCCGCCGCGCCGAACTGCCGGTGCGACTGGATATCCGAGGCATCGACCAGCGTTGCATCCCAGAAATAGGTCCGCTTGAAGCGGGTGGGGATGATGTTGATGTTGAGGAACGTGAGCTTCGCGCCGCTGGACTTCGCGAGGTTCACCGCGCAGGCGGCGGCGCGATCCGCGACCTTGGAGCCGTCCACCGCACAAATGTAAAGCTTGGCCATGATATCAACCCCTTCCGTGGGCTGACCGTCGAAGACTTCCGTGGCCGCCCCTTTTCTTGCCGCAGCCCCTCGGTGCGGAGCATAGCGACGATGGAGAAACGGCGGCAGGGCCGCGTTGATCCACGTCAATTCGAAAAGAGATCGATTGGTCGCACTACTTCGCGCGCTGCCAGACCGCGCCGCTGATCGCGCCGGCCGGCGCCCTCGTCAGCACCGGATCCGGCGCCGCAGTCAGCAGCAGGTTGACGGTGCGGTCGTAGGCGTCGGGATCGAGCTTGCCGATCGGGCCCTTCTCGGCGCCCACCAGATCATCGACGGCGTCGATCGCCTCGCGCAAGGCGGCGGTGTCCGCCTTGGCAAAAGCGGGGTCGTTGCGAATGAGGTCGAAGGCCGCGCGCGGCGAGAGATGCGCCGCCTGCCAGCCGCGCCGTGCGGCGCCGAGGAAGGCGGCGAACAGTGCCACCCGATCCGGCTTCGCCAGGTCCTCGTCGCGGGCATAGAGCCCGTCCTCCAGCGTGGCGACGCCGGAATCCTGGTAGCGGTACTGCTTCAGGCCCTGGAGCGGGATGTCGGCGGCGGCGAAATCCAGCGGCGCCGCATAGGTGAAGGTGGTGGCGCAATCCGACTGGTAGCGCTTGAAGGCCTCGAGGCCGAAATTCTGCCGCAGCACCGTCACGCTGCCGGCGCCGCCGAAGGGGTTCAGCTGCAGCACCGACATCCAGGCATAGAACGGGCTTTCGAGCCCGCCGAACCAGACCCCGACCACGTGGTTCTTCAGCGCGGTCGGATGGTCGATCGCCGGCCGGCACACCACCTCCATGCCGGCGTTGCGGAAGATCTGCGCGATGTTGACCAGCTTGTCGCCGGCCTCGCGGCGCTTGAGGGCGATCGGCATCAGCTCGACCGCGAGATCGGCCTTGCGCTGGATGAGGGCGTCGCTGGGTTTCCCGTCTGCCGTCGCGGCAACGAAAGTGACCTTGAGCCCGGCCGC
>DATKNM010000600.1:0-5819 GCA_035541335.1 Binatia bacterium | reverse complement strand
CTGCGGCAGGCTGACGATCGGCTGGAGTGCCAATTCGACCCGGTTCTCGCGCAGCCCGTCGCGCAGCAGGTCGAGGATCTGGCGCTCGCCCAGGCCCTGCACCACCGGCGGCATCGGCGCGCTGCCCGTGGCGTCTTCTTTCTCTTTCGCCGGCGCGGTGCGGCCCTGGGCCGCCTGGGTCGTTGCCTGCGCCTCGGGCCGCCTTGCCGCATTCGGATTCTCGACCACGCGCAAGGTGGGCGGTGCCGCCGGGGCCGGAGCCGCGGCGGCGGACGCGGCGCCGCGCGCTTGATAAAGCTGCTCGATCAGGCTCTGCAGCACCTTCACTTCGGCCACGACCTCGCCGACATCGCGGTTGGGCTCGGCCTCCAGCGTCGCCATGGCGCCCTGGATGTTCACGACCGCATCCTCGGCGCGGCGCTGGTCGGCGATCACCATGCCGAGGGCATCGTTGAGCTGGCCGATGATGTCGGCGACCTGGCGCACCGTCGAGCGCTGCCGGAGATGCAGCACCAGCAGCGCGCCGGCGATGAAGACGAAACCGCCGGCGATCAGGCCGACGGTCGGAGAGAAATAGGCCGGCCACTGCTGGGGGCCGTACCACGCGACCGCCGCCGCCGCGGCGGCGAACAGGAGGAGCAGCAGGAAGTGGCGTCCCGACGACATGCGACTGGCTTAGCCGAGGATGGTTAACATGACCTTAATCATGACCCGCGCATCGCGCCAATGCCGAGCTCGGCGGCATCCACCCCGACCGCTTCGCTGACATTCTTGAAGCCGTCCCGCTGAAGCAACGCCGCAAGGCTGCGTTTGATCCGCCCGACGAGGCCCGGTCCCTCGAACACCAGCGCGGTGTAGAGCTGCACCAGGCTCGCCCCGGCGCGGATCTTGGCATAGGCGTCTTCCGCGCCAGCGATCCCGCCGACGCCGATCAGTGGCAGCTTGCCGCCGGTGCGCCGATGCATCTCCGACAGCAGCGCGGTCGAGGGATGGAACAGCGGCTTGCCGCTCAAGCCGCCGGCCTCGCCGGCGAAGCGCGGATCGAGGCCGGCGGGCCGCGCGATCGTGGTGTTGCTGACGATGAGGCCGTCGAGGCCGGACTCGAGCGCCACCGTCGCGATATCGGCGCGATCGCTCTCGGTGAGGTCGGGCGCGATCTTCAGCAGCAAGGGCGGCGGCTCCGGGAGCTGAAGTGCGGCGCGCGCGCCGAGCACCGCGGCGATCAACGCCTCCAGCACCGCGCGGCCCTGGAGCGCGCGGAGGCCGGGCGTGTTCGGTGAGGAGACGTTGATCACCAGATAGTCCGCATACGCCGCCAGCGCACGCGTGCCCGCGACATAGTCGGCCGCGGCATCGGCCTGGTCCTTGTTCTTGCCGAGGTTGACGCCGACTATCCCGCGCCGCCGGTCGCGTGTCGCGAGGCGCGCGGCCATGGCGTCGACACCGTGGTTGTTGAAGCCCATGCGGTTGATCACGGCGCGGTCGCCGGTCAGGCGGAACAGCCGCGGCTTCGGATTGCCCGGCTGCGGCCGCGGCGTGACGCTGCCCAGTTCGACGAAGCCGAAGCCGAGGCCCAGGACCTCGCGATAGGCCACGCCGTCCTTGTCGAAGCCCGCCGCCAGGCCGACCGGATTGGGGAAATCCCGGCCGAACAGCCTTTGATGCAGGATCGGCGGGTCGTCGCCGTCGGATTCCCGCAGCAATCCGGTCTTCAGCGCCCTCAGGGCAAGGCCGTGCGCCTGCTCTGGATCAAGCCTGTTAAGAAATGGGAAGGCCAACCGATATAACATTGAGAACGACATTCGGAACGGGACTCGTGGCTTCGACCTGCTCAATAGCTAACAGGCGGCGCGTGCGGCCGACAGTCTTCACGCAGAGGGTGATGGGCGGACAGGAACGGAAGGCCATTCCCCCTGGCGGATCGGGCGGTTTTCGCATATTGCGAATCGCCTGTTCCAAATCTGGCCCAAACGACACCAAAAACGGGCCAAATTGTGCTCTCGCCGTCATCTTTTTCCCAGCAGCGCCATATATTCCTGCCGGGCAAAACCTTAGACTGCGGCAGCGAGTCGGTCGGCCAGGTTGCGGCGCTTCCGCGCCTGTATCAGACCCGATGGAGTTTCTGTTGGCTGGCTGTTGAGGCTCATCTGTCACTGATGGAAACGGGAACGGGCTGATGTCATCGGTAAGAGCGACGACCGGGCTGAACGAGGAGGAGGACCGCTTGAACAACCCGATTATCCACACGCAAATGCTGCAGCATGGCGATGTGTGGCGCGGCATCGATCGCCTGGCCGCAAAGCATGGGCTTTCGGCCTCCGGCCTGGCGCGCCGGGCCGGCCTCGATCCAACCGCGTTCAACCCCTCGAAGCGCATCACCCGCGAAGGCCGGCCGCGCTGGCCCTCGACGGAATCGGTGGCGAAGATCCTGGCCGTGACCGGCGAGAGCTTCGGCAGCTTCGTGCAGCTGACCGGCGCCACCGGCACCAGCGGCGGTTTCGACGAAGGGATCGGCGGGCGCATGATGTCGCGGCCCACCACCCGCGCTCTGCCGATCATCGCCCTGGAGCGCCTCGGCGAAGCGGAATGCTTCAGCCCCGACGGCCAGCCCAAGGGTGACGGCTGGGGCCGCATGAGCTTCGGCAGCCTCAATGATCGCGGCGCCTTCGCGATCGAGATCAGCGGCCGCGACCTCGACCCGATCTATCGCGACGGCGACGTCGTGGTGGTGTCGCCGACCGCGGAGATCCGGCGCGGCGACCGCGTGGTGGTGCAGGGCGGGGACGGCACGGTCAGGATCCGTCGCGTCGGCCGACAGGATGCCGATGGCGTCCTCCTCGAGCCGGTGGCGACGTCCGGTCCCGGCGAGTATGTGCCGATGGCGCAGACCCGCTGGATCGCCCGGATCCTCTGGGCCAGCCAATAGCCATTGGAAATCTCTGAATGAGAAGCAACGGCGGCCTTGCGGGCCGCCGTTTCGTTTTGGCGCAGGTGCCCGCCCAGCCTTGACCATGATGGTGGCCCGCCGCTACCGTTGACGCGGGCTCGAACGGCCGGCACTTCCGCGCGCGGAGCGAACAGACGAGCCCGGTCAGGCTTTGCTCCATCGGTTTTGAGGGCAGGTTTTCAGGGGACGATGCGGTTTGACGCGCCGTCGGATGGGGGTCCGGCGGCGATCCATTGTGACGCGTGATTGGGAGGCAGACTTGGGCGCCGCGGTCTCGGATGCGCTGCATTTCGTCGATGGAAGCTGGGTCAAGGGCGATCCTTATCTGATGCGCGCCTTCGACCACGCGACCTGGCTGATGGCGGGCGTGTTCGACGGTGCGCGTGCCTTCGAGGGTGTGACGCCGGATCTTGAGCTCCATTGCCGCCGCGCAGTGCGCTCGGCGCGCAACATGGGCCTCTCATCGCCGCTTTCTGCCGGCGAGATCCAGGAGATCGTGCTCGACGGAATCGCGAAGTTTCCCGGCGGCACGCCGCTCTACATCCGTCCCTTCCTTTGGTCCACCGCCGGCTGGATGGCGCCCGATCCCGCCAGCACCCGGATCGCGATCTCGCTCACCGTGACGCCGATGCCGGAGGCGAAGCCGATGCGGGTGATGCTCTCGCGCTTCCGCCGGCCCTCGCCGGAAACGGCGCCGACCGACGCCAAGGCGGTCTGCCTCTACGCCCAGGCCGGCCGCGCCGCGGGCGAGGCCACCGCCGGCGGCTTCGACGATGCGGTGATGCTCGATCCCCTGGGCAATGTCGCCGAATTCACCGCCGCCAACCTCTGGATCGCCAAGGACGGCGCCGCCATCACCCCGGCGCATAATGGCTGCTTCCTCAACGGCATCACGCGCCAGCGCCTGATCAAGCTGTTCCATGCCGCCGGCGTGCCGGTCTACGAGCGCAGCTTCGGCTTCCAGGAGGTGCTGGAGGCCGACGAGGTGTTCTCCTCCGGCAATTACGGCAAGGTGCTGCCGGTCACCGGGGTCGCCGACCGCGAGAAGCCCATCGGCCCGATCTACACCATCGCGCGCCGGCTCTACTGGGACTTCGCGCATTCGCGGAACTGACGCGCTCAGACTGGCCCATAGCTCTCAGATTGCCGAATCGCCCGCGATGATTCAGCATCCGCGGATGACGGAGCGCGGATCATGACCGAGTCGACGGACGTCAAGCGCAAGAGCTGGGGCGAAGCGATCTCGGCCTACTTCGAGCGTCGGCTCATCGCCATCCTCTTCATGGGATTTTCGAGCGGACTGCCGCTGGCCCTTACCAGCGGAACGTTGCAGATCCGCCAGACCGAAGACAAAGTCGACCTGACGGTGATCGGATTCTTCGTGCTGGCCGGCGTCTCTTACGGTCTGAAGTTCCTCTGGGCGCCGATGATCGACCGCTCGCCGCCGCCGGGGCCGCTGGCAAAGCTCGGGCACCGCCGGGGCTGGGCGATTCTGTTCCAAGTCCTGCTGATGATATCGATCGCCGTTCTCGGCTCGATCGAGCCGGCGCAATCACCGACGCTGACCGCCGCATGCGCAGTCCTTGTCGCCTTCCTCTCGGCCAGCCAGGACATCGTGATCGACGCCTATCGCATCGAACTGCTCGATGAGCCGCAGCAAGCCGCCGGCTCGGCCATGACACAGTACGGATATCGGGTCGGCATGCTGGCTTCGGGGGCCGGCGCCCTCTTCATCGCGGAGTATGTCTCCTGGTTCGCCGCCTATCTGGTCATGGCGGGCCTGATGACCCTCGGCATCGTCACCATCCTCCTGACCCGCGAGCCGCCCATCCGTCGCGTGATCCGCGGCAGCTCGGACGATGCCGGCATGGCTTTGAGGATCGGCGCGATCTGCGCCGCAGCGGTCGCCGCCATTCTGGTCTTCCTCGCCGTCTACAACGGCATCCTCGCGGTGCTGCCGAAACCGGCCTGGATTGCGAACATCGTCGCGACCCTGGTCGCGGCCGGAACGCCGGTCGCTCTGTTCTTCATGCTGCCGAAGCCGGGTCCCGACGGATGGTATGCCGATCTGCATGCCTGGCTCGACGATGCAGTCGTCGAGCCCTTTGCCGACATGGCGAAACGGCCCGGCTGGGTCGCGATCCTGCTCTTCATCGTGCTCTTCAATCTGGGCGACGCCATCGCGAGCGCTTTTGCCAATGCGTTCTACATCGAAATCGGCTTCACCAAGCCGCAGATCGCCGAGATCAGCAAGGTGTTCGGCCTCGGGGCGACGTTGGTGGGCGTGTTCCTCGGCGGTCTCATCAACATGCGGGTGGGGATCGGCCGCGCGCTGCTGATCGCCGGCGTGTTGAAGATGCTCGGCATCCTGATGTTCGCCGCGCAAGCGAGCCAGGGTGCGAACGAGCATTTGCTGATGGCCACGATCGGCATCGACAATCTCGTCATCGGCCTCGGCAGCGCGGCCTTCGTTGCCTATCTCTCCGACCTCTGCAACGTCGCTTTCACCGCCACGCAATATGCGCTGTTCTCGTCGCTGGCGGCTGCCGGCCGCGTCGTCCTCTCCTCGCCGTTTGCCGCGGTCGCCAAGGAGATCGGCTGGGCCAACTACTTCATCATGGCTTCGGCCATGGCGCTTCCCGGCGTCATCCTGCTGATCTGGATGCTGCAGCGGTATCCGATCGGCGCGCGCCAAACGGCGACGGCTGCCGCACGCTAGATGACCTCCGCACTCCCCCGGATCGAGATCGAATACTGCACCCAGTGCCGCTGGCTGCTCCGTGCGGCCTGGATGGCGCAGGAGCTCCTGACCACCTTCGAGGCCGAGATCGGCGGCGTCACCCTCGTTCCCGGGACCGGCGGCATCTTCGAG
>DATKNM010000599.1:0-4286 GCA_035541335.1 Binatia bacterium | reverse complement strand
GAAGTCCTGGGCGATCGGCAGGATGTGGAGGCGGCCGAACATCTCCGGCGCAGTGATGGTGAGGAGGCCGCGCGGCGTCGCCTGCTCGCCGGCCGCCGAGAGTTCGAGGGCGGCGAACTCGGCCAAGGCGCGGCGCGCCTGGTCGAGGGTGCGGCCGCCGGAATCCGTCAGCGCCACCGCCCGGGTGGTGCGGTTGAAGAGCCGCACGCCCAACCGGTCCTCGAGGGCGGCAACCGCCCGGGTCACTGCCGCCGGAGAGCGCCCCAGCCGCCGCGCGGCCTGGACGAAGCTGCCGGCCTCCGCCACCGCCACGAAAATCTCCAGGTTTTCCAGTCGGTCCATGATTGTTGCTCAATGGGAAATTCTGAACCTCAGACATAGCCATTTATTGCCAAAACGAAAACAATAAATATGCGGTCGCGAACATCGAGCAGAGAGGCCAGGGATGACGCCGAACCGACCGATCACACTCTACGGATACAAGCTCTCGGGACATTCCCACCGGGCCGAGCTGATGCTCCGCCTGCTCGGCCTCCCCTTTGCCTTTGAGGAGGTGGACATTTTCGCCGGCGCCCAGAACCAGGATGCCTTCCGCAAGCTCAACCGCTTCGGCGCGGTGCCGGTGATCGACGACGATGGCACGGTCGTTCCGGATTCGGTGGCGATCCTGGTCTATCTCGCCGGCCGCTACGATGCCGATCGCGCCTGGCTTCCAACTGATTGCGCAAAGGCCGCCGAAGTGCAGCGCTGGCTCTCGGTGGCGCAGAACCAAGTGGCGCACGGGCCCGCTGCTGCGCGGGTCATTCAGCGCTTCGGCGTGAAGCGCGATCTCAACCGGGCGCAGGAGATCGCCGCCGGCCTCTTCAAGGTGCTGGACGCCGAGCTCGAGGGAAAGACCTTCCTGGTCGGTGATCGCCCGACCATCGCCGACGTGGCGCTCTACAGCTACGTCTCGGTCGCGCCGGAGGGCGGCATCGCCCTCGAACCCTATCCGGCGATCCGCGCCTGGCTCGCGCGCGTCGAGAGCCTGCCCGGCTTCGAAAGGATGCCGCAATGAATGCGATGACAAAATCTTCGACCTGGCATGCCGGGGAGCGCGCGGCGCAAGAGCGCGCCGGCACGGCGAAGCGCATGGCCGAGATCGGCCCGCATGTGGTCCGCAGCTTCATGCCGGACCAGCACCGCGAGCTCTTCGAGCATCTGCCGTTCTTGGTCGTCGGTACTCTCGATGCGGAAAAACGGCCTTGGGCCTCCATCGTCGCCGGCCTGCCGGGCTTCGTCGCGGGTCCGCATCCAAAACGCCTTGAAGTGACGGCGCAACCGACGCCGGGCGATCCGCTTGCCGATGCACTGCAGCCCGGCGCGCCGATCGGCATCCTCGGCATCGAGCTGCCGACCCGCCGTCGCAACCGCATGAACGGCCACGTGGCCGCGCATGACGCGATCGGCTTCGCCATCGATGTCGAGGAGAGCTTCGGCAACTGCCCGCAATACATCCAGCGCCGCGACTACACGGCGTTCACGCCGGGCGCAGTGACCGTGGAGAGCTTCGACGGCCTTCCCGCCGAAGCCGCGGCGTTGATCCGCCGTGCCGACACCATGTTCGTCGCCTCGGCGGCGCCGCGCGACGAAGGCGGCGGCATGACGGTCGACGTCTCGCATCGCGGCGGCCAGCCAGGCTTCCTCGGTATTGATGCAGACGGTGCCGTCGTGGTGCCGGACTTCCGCGGCAACGGCTTCTTCCAGACCCTCGGCAATCTCGTCGCCTTCCCGCATGCCGGCCTGGTGGTGCCGGACTTCGCCACCGGCGACCTCCTGCAGCTGACCGGCGACGCGGACGTCGCCTGGGACGGGCCGGAGGTCGAGGCCTTCCCCGGTGCGCAGCGCCTCTGGAAGGTGAGGCCGCGCCAGGGCCGCTGGCTGCGGGGTGCGTTTCCCCTCCGTTTCGGCGATGCCGAACTCTCGCCGCGATCCCTGGCCGTCGGCGTCTATCAGGGTCCGAAAGACGCCGCCGTGGGCGCGACGCCGGAGCGAACCCCCGCGTGACGGGCCGAGCCTCCCGCTTCGTGCAGACCTGATCAACGGTCCTTGCGGTTGTGGTGGGGCGCTCCCACGGCAAACATGACGGCCGCCGTCCGCGTTCATTCCCGGAGAAGTCCCCTTGACCAACATGGCCGCAACCGCTGAACGGAGCGATGCGGAGAAGACTGCGCTCGTCGTGCTCGGCGCCATCAGCTTCAGCCATCTGCTGAACGACATGATGCAGTCGTTGCTGCCCTCGATTTATCCGATCCTGAAGGACGAATACGCGCTCAGCTTCGGTCAGATCGGCCTCATCACCTTGACCTTCCAGGTCACGGCCTCCCTGCTGCAGCCGGTGGTCGGCTTCGCCACCGACAAGAAGCCGATGCCTTATGCGCTGCCGGTCGGCATGGGCTCGACCCTGATCGGCCTGTTGCTGCTCGCCTTCGCCACCAGCTATCCGGTGCTGCTCCTGGCGGCTGCGATGGTCGGCACCGGCTCCTCGGTGTTCCATCCGGAATCGTCCCGCGTGGCACGGCTCGCCTCCGGCGGGCGCCACGGCCTCGCGCAGTCGGTGTTCCAGGTCGGCGGCAATCTCGGCTCCTCGGCCGGGCCGCTGATGGCGGCCTTCATCATCCTGCCGCGCGGTCAGTCGAGCCTCGCCTGGTTCTCGCTGGCGGCGCTGCTCGCGATGTGCGTCCTCTTCGGCGTTGCCAACTGGTATCAGGCGCATCGCCGTGCCCGGGTTACGAAGGCGAAAGCCGACTACGTGCCGCCGAAGCTCTCGAAGGCACAGGTCGGCGTGGCGCTCACCGTGCTGCTGGTGCTGATCTTCTCCAAGTTCTTCTACCTGGAGAGCCTCCGCAGCTATTATACCTTCTATCTCATCAATCATTTCGGAGTGTCGGTGCGGGCGTCGCAGATCGACCTCTTCGTGCTGCTCGGTTCCTTCGCCGCGGGCACTCTGGCCGGCGGGCCGATCGGCGACCGCATCGGCCGCAAGCTGGTGATCTGGATCTCGATCCTCGGCACCCTGCCGTTCACGCTGCTGCTGCCCCACGCCAATCTCTTCTGGACCGTGGTGCTGACGATTCCGATCGGCCTCATCCTCTCCTCGGCCTTCTCGGCGATCCTGGTCTATGCCCAGGAGCTGGTGCCAGGAAGGGTCGGCATGATTGCCGGCCTGTTCTTCGGCCTCGCCTTCGGCATGGCGGGCATCGGCGCCGCGATCCTCGGCCATCTCGCCGACGCGACCAGCATCGCCTACGTCTACAACGTCTGCGCCTATCTGCCGGCGCTGGGTCTCCTGACGATGTTCCTGCCGAACCTCGAGACCGCGCACCAGCGGCGGCGGAAGTAACTCGGCGCGCCGCGGGGTTGCCAGCAGGGACGCCGCAGGGCAAGGTGCGGCGTCCCCACACCGGAACACCGCCATGGCGACCGCAGCAGCCACGCAAACCTCTCCCGCCATCCCGACCGACGGCAACCCGATCGAGATCGACGTCTGGCGCGGCAATCTGATCGAGAGCCGGCATCGCGTGCACGGCGCCGTCGTCGACGCGCATGGCGGCGTGGTGCTGGCCTGGGGCGACTACGAGGCGCCGATCTATGGCCGCTCGGCGATCAAGCCGCTGCTGGCGCTGCTGCTGGTGGAATCCGGCGCTGCCGAGCGTTACCAACTTACCGATCGCGAAGTCGCGCTCGCCTGCGCGTCACATAGCGGCGAGCCCGGACATGTCGATGCGGTCACGGCCTGGCTCGGCCGTGTCGGCCTCGGCGTCGACGATCTCGAATGCGGGCCGCAGGCGCCGAGCCACGAGCCCTCCATGCGCGCCATGTACGAGGCGAAGCAGGTCCCGACCCGCGCCAACAACAACTGCTCCGGCAAGCATTCCGGATTTCTGACGGCGGCGCAGCATCTCGGCTTTCCGACCAAGGGCTATATCCAATACGAGCATCCGGTGCAGCAGCGCCTGGTGGGCGTCCTGGAGCAGATGTCGGGCGCCAACCTGACCGGCGTGCCGCGCGGCGTCGATGGCTGCGGCATTCCCACCATCGCCTTTCCGATCGGCAACCATGCCTTTGCGATGGCGCAGCTCGCCGATCCGCATCACCTGCCGGATGCGCGCGCCGCCGCCGCGCATCGCATCCTCGCCGCCATGTGCGCCGAGCCCTGGTATGTCGCCGGCACCGGCCGCTTCTGCACCAAGGTGATGGAGGCGGCGGGTGCAAAGGCGGCGATCAAGGGCGGCGCCGAGGGCGTC
>DATKNM010000598.1:0-3598 GCA_035541335.1 Binatia bacterium | reverse complement strand
ACCTGCATCGAGATCATGGGCCATCCCGGCAACGACGCCTTCGAGGACCTGGTGAACGACGCCGAGAAGCAGGGCATCCTGGTCACCTCCGGCAACGCGCCGCTGACCAAGCTCTTCGCCGAGCACCAGGCCCAGGGCTTCGGCTATGCCGGCGTCGATCTCTATGTCGGCGGCCAGATCACCGCCCAGGCGATGCTGAATGCGGGCCTCAAAGCCGGCGACCGGGCGCTGGTCTACGGCCTGCTCTCCGAAGGCGAGCGCGGGCTCTCGACCAAGGGCATCAAGGACACGCTGGAGCATGCCGGCGTGAAGGTCGACTACCTCGACATCTCGCCCGAGGTGAACGCCGATTCCTCGCAGGCGGTGCCGGTGCTGGTCGCCTACATCGCCAAGCACCCGGACCTGAAGGCGATCGGCACCGAGCATGGCGGCGTCACCAGCTTCCTCGGCAAGGCGCTGGAGCAGGCGGGCAAGAAGCCGGGCGACATCATCGTCGGCGGCATCGACCTCGCCCCCTCCACCATCGACGGGCTGAAGAGCAAGTACATCACCGCCGTGCTCGACCAGCAGCTCTATCTGCAAGGCTTCCTGCCGGTGATGCAATGCGTGCTCTCCGCCAACTATCACTTCACCGGTCTCAGCATCAACACCGGCTCCGGCACGGTGACGCCGGACACGATCGGCGGCCTCGTCCCGCTGATCGATAAGGGCATCCGCTAGAGCCGGTCCCTTCCCGGCGTGGCGTGCAGGGCGGGATCCCCCGGTCGGATCCCGCCCTGCTTTCTTTCCTGGAGATCGGAGCCCGGTGCTATGGTGCGCCGACCTTGTCGATTCCCGGTGAAAGCCCATGACCTCCTCGATCCGATACCTTCCTGTCGCCGCCTGTCTCGCTCTCCTGCTCGCGCCGCTCACCGCGGTAGCGCAGGATGCGCAGACGCAAACTCCCGCGCCTGCTCCGGCCGTAACACCTGCTCCAGCCGCGGCACCAGCCGATGACAATCTCAACGCCGTCCTCTGGATGCAGCACTCGGTCGAGTACGAGGGCAGCGTCGAGAGCGCCTTCGCCTTGGCCAAGCTCCGGCTCATGCAGGCGCTGAAGGACCCGAAATGGACCGCGGCGCCGGTCGAGCAGAGGAACGCTTTTGCGAAGCTGCCGCCGGCAATCGTCTGCGACATCGACGAGACTCTGCTCGATAACTCCGCCTACCAGGCCTGGAACATCACGGCCGGGACGCCGTTCAGCAACGACACCTGGAACAAGTTCGTGCAGGCGAAGATCTCGAAGGCGATCCCGGGCGCGGTCGCCTTCACCAAGTTCGCTCTCGCGCACAACATCAAGGTGTTCTACGTCTCCAATCGCACCGAGGACGGCGAGGCGGCGACCCGCGCCAACATGGAGGCGCTGGGCTTTCCGACGGACACCAAGGTCGACACCTTCCTGATGCAAGGCGAGAAGCCGGACTGGACCTCGAAGAAGGGCAGCCGCATCGCCTTCATCGCCGAGCACTATCGGATCCTCCTGAAGCTCGGCGACAATTTCGGCGACTTCGTCGATGCCTATAAGGGCAGCGAGCAGGACCGGCAGAAGGTATACGACTCACTCGCCAGCCACTGGGGCCACGACTGGATCGTGCTGCCCAATCCCAGCTACGGCTCGTTCGAGGCCGTGCCCTACGGCTTCAATTACGGCGCGGCGCCGGAAGAGATGCGCGCCGCGAAGCGTGCCGTGCTCGGGAGCTGGGACGGGCAGTAACTGCGACTAGGCCGCGCCCGCCTTGCCGGTCGCGGCCTCGATGCCGCATTTCTTCAGCGCCGCCTTCTGGCGCTTCTCGAGCTGCTTCGTGTCGAAGTCTTCGATCAGCTCGTGGAAGAGGCGGTACCAGTTGATCTCGGCCTTCAAGTGCATGAAGACCGAGCCGAGGCCGATCGCGGCGCGGTCCATGAAGACGAACTCCTTGGGCGGCGTCACCGGCCCGAGGCGCCGCAAGTCGGCGTGCACGCCCTCGGCGACGTCGCGGCCGTAGACGCCGGTCTCGGCGTCCTGGATGCGGCGCTCCTTGTCCTCCAGCAGCGGGCCGTAGACGAAATGCGCCCAGCGATTGAGGACGTCGATCACCTCTTTCGAGAGACCCTTGAAGCCCCAGCTCTCATAGGCGTGCACCGCAAGGTCGCGATCGTCGTTCAGAAGCGCGAAATAGAGGTCGATGACGCCCTTGACGAACTTCGGCTCGAACACGCGGATGCAGCCGAAGTCGAGCAGGTTGACGTCGCCGGCGTCCTTCGCCCCCGCCGGCCGCACCGTGTAGTTGCCGAGATGCGGGTCGCCATGAATAACCCCGTATTCATAGAACGGCACGTACCAGGCGCGAAACATGTTGAAGGCGACCTTGTTCCGGAGCTCGATCGGCGGCTTTTTCCCGAGGAAGGTCATCAGCGGCTCGCCGGAGATCCAGGTCATGGTCAGCAGCCGGCGCGAGGTCAGCTCCGAGAGCGGCTCCGGCAGATGCACATGCGGCGCCTCGGCCAGCATCAGGCGGTAGAGCGCCATGTGCCGGGCCTCGAGCTCGTAGTCCAGCTCCTCGCGGAGCCGGTCGGCGATCTCGGAGTGGATCTCGGCGGTGGAGATCGCACGGTCGGCACGCTCGTAGATGCGGAAGATCAGCTTCAGCTGCCGGAGATCGGCCTCCACCGCCGACCGCATATCCGGGTATTGCAGCTTGCAGGCCAACAGTCGCCCGTCCTTGGCATGCGCCTTGTGGACCTGCCCTAAGGATGCGGCCGCGGCCGCCTCGTGCTCGAAATCCTTGAAGCGCTGCTGCCAGCCGTCGCCGAGCTCCGCCGCCATGCGGCGCCTGACGAAGGGCCAGCCCATGGCGGGCGCGTTCGACTGCAGCTGCTGCAGCTCCTGCACGTATTCCCGCGGCAGCGCGTCCGGGATGGTGGCCATGATCTGCGCCACCTTCATCAGCGGACCCTTCAAGCCTCCGAGCGCCGCCTTCAATTCGGCCGCATGCTCGGCGCGATCGATCTTGATGCCGAGATAGCGGCTGCCCGCCATCCGGGCGCCGAGCCCGGCCATGGCGCGGCCGACCTTGGCGTAGCGCCGCACCCGGCCGGTCAGGGAATTGGCTTCCTTATCGGCCATTTCGGCTCTGTCGCTTCAGGAGCATTTCGCGGCAAAATCCCATCAATCCGACTGCGACATCCCGCAGGAAATCTAAACCTTCGCACCCGAACCCTGTGAGCTGGCCTCAAGCCTCGCAACCGTCAAGCGCTTGAGTTCGCTCCATTCCTCATTCCCCGTCGGGTGAGATTCTCCCCTGCACGTGACTCAGAAAATCTGAATCCCCCTTAAAGCCTCTCCAGCTCGTCGATGAAGCCCTTCACGACGCCGAGCCCCTTGCCCCAGAAGCCGGGATCGGAAGCATCGAGGCCGAAGGGCGCGAGGAGCTCCTTGTGCCGCTTGGTGCCGCCCGCCCTGAGCATGTCGAGATACTTCGCGGCGAAGCCGGCTTCGGCGTTCTGGTAGACGGCATAGAGCGAGTTCACCAGGCAATCGCCGAAGGCATAGGCATAGACATAGAACGGCACGTGGATG
>DATKNM010000597.1:0-3006 GCA_035541335.1 Binatia bacterium | reverse complement strand
GTCTCAGTTGAGGGCCATGGTGCCGGTGATCGGGATCGCGACCGTCGTGCCGTCCTTGACCACGCCGGTCAGCTGCTTGTTGCTCCCGGTGTTGACGACGCGGATCGGCTGGCCGATCGCGGCGTCTTCCAGGGCGCGACCCTGGGCGGTCAGCGTCATGTTCTCGGTCTCGACCATCAGCGTGACGATGCTGCCGCGCTTGATCGCCGCCGCCATGGTGATGTCGGAAAGGCGGAGCATCTGGCCGGCGCGCAGCGGACGCCGCGCGGTCATGCCGACCAGCTGCTTGGGGTCGGTCGCCGCGTTGCCGGAGATCCGGTCAACCCGGACCGGCAGCCAGTCGAGGTCGGTGAGCTGGATCACCTCGCCGGGCGCGACCGGACGGGCGAGCACCGGCAGCTGCACGGTCTCATAGACGGTGCCGGCGACCAGGCGGTTGACCACGGTCGGGCCGTTCGCCGGCACCACCAGCTGCGCCGCGAAGCGCTGCGAGGCGGGGTCGAAGCGGATGTCCTGGATCGAAAGGGTCGGCGAAACATTGGTGGGGAGCACGATGTCGATGTCGCCCACGTCGAAGGAGAGCTCGACGTCCTTGTCGGTCGCCAGGAAGGATTTCAGCGCGTCCTTCATCTGCTGGGTGACGGTCGCGGGATCGATATGGGTCGCGACCCGTCCGACCAGCACGCGCTGGAACTTGCTCTTCGGCTCCCAGTCGAGCTGGTAGGCCCGCACCAGCGAGCGCAGGAAGCGGTTGTCGAGCACGATGGTCTGGCCCGGCAGCGGCGCCTGCGCCACCGTCGCGTCGCCCATGGAGAGCGGCTCGGCGAAGAGGTCGCCGAGGCGGACCACGTCGTCGTTCACCATCACGCTCTCCTTCAGCGTGAGGCCGCCCGCGGTGCCATCGGCGGTGTTGCCGTCGCTCCCGCCATCCGCGGCGTCGGCCGGCGCGGACGCGTCGGCGAGGGCGGGCGTCGCGTCCTGCGCCGAGGCGGGCAGGTCGAAGCAGAGCCAGGCGGAGAGCGCCAGGGTCAGGATCAGCAGGGCGACGCGGATCATGGTCGCCTCACCGGATCGCCGTGATCGTGCCCATCATCGAATCCGAGGCCTGGATCACCTTCGAATTGATTTCATAGGCGCGCTGGGCGGTGATGAGATCGGTCATCTCGCTCACCATGTTGACGTTCGACTGCTCCAGGAAGAACTGCTGCATCTCGCCGAAGCCGATGTCGCCGGGATTGCCCACGGTCGGCGGGCCGGAGGCCTCGGTCTCGACCAGCAGGTTGTCGCCGTTCGCCTGCAGGCCGGCTTCGTTGATGAAGTTGGCGAGCTGGATCTGTCCCAGCAGCTGCGGGGCGACCTGGCCGTCGACGGTGGCCTCGACCTGGCCGTTGGCGTTGATGGTGAGCGAGGTCGCGTTGGTGGGCACGGTGATGGTCGGCTGGATGGTGAAGCCGTCGGCGGTCACGATCTCGCCGGTGTTGGAGAGCTTCAGGGCGCCGTCGCGGGTATAGGCGGTGGAGCCGTCGGGTAGCGTCACCTGCAGGAAGCCGCGGCCCTTGATCGCGATGTCGAGCTGGTTGTTGGTCGGGATCAGCGAACCCTGCTCGTTGATGCGATAGACCGAGACCGGCTTGACGCCGAGGCCGACCTGGACGCCGGCCGGGACGATGGTGCCGGAATCCGACGACTGGGTGCCGACCCGGCGGTATTCCTGGTAGAGCAGGTCCGAGAATTCCGCCCGGCTGCGCTTGAAGCCGGTGGTGGTGACGTTCGCGATGTTGTTCGCGATCACGTCGATGTTGAGCTGCTGGGCGGCCATGCCGGTCGCAGCGGTGGTGAGGGAGCGGATTGCCATGTTCTATTGCCCTTCCGGCTGCCGTCAGCTCGGGATGATGTAGTTGACGGCGCGGCGCATCCGGTCGTCCTCGCCGTCGAGGAACTTCTGCACCGCCTCGTAATTGCGCTGGACCCAGATCATCGCGGTCAGCTCCTTCACCGGCTGCACGTTGGATTGCTCGAGCATCCGCTGCACGATGTGCGGCTGCGCCACCTGGACCGGCGGCGCCGAGGTGTTGAACAGGATGCCTTCCTCGGGCTTCAGCTGATCGCGGTCCTGGAAATCGACGACGTCGAGCTTGCCGTAGACCACCTGGGCGTTGCCCTGCTGGGTGCGGTCGGCGGAGATCGAGCCGTCGGAGGCGATCTGCACCGGCCCGTCGTCGGGGTTGAGGGTCACGGGCGCGCCGCCCGCCAGCACCGGATAGCCGAGCTTGTTAACGAGCTGGCCGGCGGCGTTGAGCGTGAAGTGGCCGAGTCGGGTGTAGCGCGGACCGTTCGGGGTCTGCACCACGAAGAAGCCGCTGCCCTGGATCGCCATGTCGAGGTCGTTGCCGGTCGGGGTCATCGGCCCGGCGCTGAAGTCGCGCGCCGTGGCGAAGTCCTGCACATAGGCAAGCTTCTGCGGCAGCCCATAGGCCTGCGAACGAATCGGATAGGTGGTGAAGATCTCGCTTTCGGCCTTGAAGCCGGGCGTCGCCACGTTGGCGAGATTGTTCGCGACGACATCCATCTGCCGCACCAAGGCGGTCTGTCGCGACAGGGCGACGTAGGTCGGTGTCTCCATGGCGGCCCCCTTCTGGGTCCTCTCGCTTTCCGGCACTTCGAC
Source organism: Binatia bacterium (assembly GCA_035541335.1). Taxonomy (GTDB): domain Bacteria; phylum Pseudomonadota; class Alphaproteobacteria; order Dongiales; family Dongiaceae; genus Dongia. The sequence continues at coordinate 341 of DATKNM010000597.1, read as the reverse complement.
CGGTCCGGGTCGAGATATGCATTCGACGTGCCAACGATAATTGGCGCTGCTTCAAGGGCTTGCGGAATGGCGCCGGAGCGGTGCGGCCGGTGCGAACGGCGCACGCTCGCCTCGCGCCCGGCAGTTCTTGCCGCACTTCCGGCGGCGGCGCAGTGCTCTGCGAAGGCCGATTTCCGAGTGGTGCACGCGGCGTCGGCGCCGTGGAATCCACGTGCGCTTTTCACCAGATGTTAACCATCCCATTCATAAAGTCGGCCCCCGGAAGTCCTTCCTGACCGCGCGCGCGATCGCTCGGCACATCCTTGCGGTCGGCAGCGCGTCGAGGAAGGCGCTGGCGGCGG
>DATKNM010000596.1:0-3917 GCA_035541335.1 Binatia bacterium | reverse complement strand
GCCTTCCAGCACCACGCCATCGACCGGCACCTTCTCGCCGGGACGGATCCGCAAGTGGTCCCCGACGGCGATGGCATCGACCGGCACCTCTTCCTCGCGGTCGCCGGCGATGCGGTGCGCGCTGCGCGGCGAGAGGTCGAGGAGGGCGCGGATGGCGCCGCCGGTCTGCGCCCGGGCGCGGAGTTCCAGCACCTGGCCCAGCAGCACCAGGACGGTGATGACCGCGGCCGCCTCGAAATAGACCGCGACCGAGCCGTCCATCCTGCGATAGGCGTCCGGGAAGAGTTGCGGCGTCACGGTCGCGGCCGTGCTGTAGAGCCAGGCGACGCCGGTGCCGATCGCGATCAGGGTGAACATGTTGAAGTTGCGCGATCGCAGCGAGGCCCAGCCGCGTTGGAAGAACAGCCAGCCGGCCCAGAGCACGACCGGGCTCGCGAGTGCCAGCTGGATCCAGTTCGAAAGCTGGGGCGACACCAGGCGGTCGAGGCCCGCGAGTTCCCCGCCCATGTCCAGCACGACGGTCGGGATCGCGAGCGCGAGGCCGATCCAGAACCGACGCGTCATGTCGGTGAGCTCGTGGTTCGGCGTCTCTTCCGCCGTCGCCTCCAGGGGTTCCAGCGCCATGCCGCAGATCGGGCAGGCGCCCGGCCCCTGGTGCCGGATCTCGGGATGCATCGGGCAGGTGTAGATCGCGTGCGAATCTGCCGCCGTGGGCGCCGGTGCGGCCGGCTTCGCCGCCAGGTACTTCTGTGGGTCCGCTTCGAATTTGGTGCGGCAACCGTTGCAGCAGAAGAAATAGGTCGTGCCCTGGTATTCGCTCTTGTGCTGCGCCGTCACCGGATCGACGACCATGCCGCAGACCGGATCCTTGGCGCTTCCGGCCGGGTGAGCCGCGCCATGGCCGTGGTGGTGGTGGTGGTGGTGCGTCGTGTCCGTCATGGCGCCTATAACCCCTGGGGGGTATCTTTCCGGCTTGTCAAATATACCCCAGTGGGGTATATGTCAAGCCATGCAGAAGGACACCAAAGCCGATTGCCTGAAGCGCCTGAACCGCGTCGAAGGCCAGGTGCGCGGCCTCTCCCGCATGGTGGAGGAGGACCGCTATTGCATCGACGTGGTGACGCAGATCGCCGCGGTCAGGGCCGCCTTGCGCCGGATCGAGGAGCTGGTCTTGAAGGACCATGTCGGGCATTGCGTCGAGCACGCCATCACCAGCGGCGATCCCAAGGAGCAGCGCGCCAAGATCGCGGAGCTGATGGATGTCCTCGGTCGCAGCGATCGCTGAACGGGGCCTTGACCTGAATCACGGCGGTGGTGGCGGCCTGCGGCCAGAGTGCGGCATCCCGAACCGTCCCGTGGAAGTGGAAACCGCCCATGTCCGAACAATCCTCCGACCATCGCGCTGCCGACGAATCCCCTGAAAGCATTGCCTATCGCCTCATGCAGCTGGTCGCCGACCTGGAGAACAAGACGCTGCACGGCAATCCGGCCAAGGAGCGCAGCAACGCCGACCGGAAATGGATCCTCGACACCTATGCCGAATGCCTCCGCGCGATCCGGGCCCCACAGGAGCGCAAGGGCTGACGTGCCTCCGCCGTCGCCCGCGGCGAATTCATGACGGGATGTGTCAGCAGCATGGCAGGCTGAGATAACCTCGTCTTTGCGGGGCCGGGCGCCGGTACTATATAGGGCGGATGAAGAATCCGACGCCTGACTCCATCGTCGTCGAACGCGCCGTCGTGCCGGCCCAGCCGCTGCCGGGCAAGCCCTTTCAGCTGACTTCAGAGTTCCAGCCCGCGGGCGACCAGCCGCAGGCGATCGCCGACATCGTCGCCGGGTTGAAGTCCGGCGAGCGCGACCAGGTGCTGCTCGGCGTCACCGGCTCCGGCAAGACCTTCACCATGGCCCATGCGATCCAGCAGGTGCAGCGGCCGGCGCTGATCCTGGCGCCGAACAAGACCCTGGCGGCCCAGCTCTACGGCGAGATGAAGGGGTTCTTCCCGGAGAACGCGGTCGAGTACTTCGTTTCCTACTACGACTACTACCAGCCGGAGGCGTATGTCCCGCGCACCGACACCTACATCGAGAAGGAAAGCTCGCTGAACGAGCAGATCGACCGGATGCGCCACTCGGCGACCCGCGCGCTGTTCGAGCGCCGCGACGTGGTGATCGTCGCCTCGGTCTCCTGCATCTACGGCATCGGCTCGCCGGAGACCTATTCCACCATGACCATCACCCTGAAGAAGGGCGACCTGGTCGATCAGAAGGAGCTGCTGCGCCAGCTCGTGGAGCTGCAATACAAGCGCAACGAGGCGGCGTTCTACCGCGGCACTTTCCGCGTCAAGGGCGACAGCCTTGAGCTCTTCCCCGCCCACTTGGAGGACCGCGCCTGGCGGCTCTCGCTGTTCGGCGACGAGATCGAGGCGATCTACGAGTTCGATCCCCTGACCGGCGAGCGCACGGCCGACCTCGACGAGGTCAAGATCTACGCCAACAGCCACTACGTGACACCGAAGCCGACGCTGCACCAGGCGGTGAAGGTGATCAAGGATGACCTCAAGATCCGGCTCGCCGAATTGAACGCCGAGAACAAGCTCCTGGAGGCGCAGCGCCTGGAGCAGCGCGTCACCTTCGACATGGAGATGATGGAGGCGACCGGCTCCTGCGCGGGGATCGAGAACTATTCCCGCTACCTGACCGGCCGGCGCCCCGGCGAGCCGCCGCCGACCCTGTTCGAATATCTGCCGGAGGACGCGCTCCTCATCGTCGATGAGAGCCATGTCACCGTCCCGCAGCTGGGCGGCATGTTCAAAGGCGACTATGCGCGGAAATCGACCTTGGCCGAATACGGCTTCCGCCTGCCGTCCTGCACCGACAACCGGCCCCTGAAGTTCGAGGAATGGCAGGTGATGCGGCCGCAGACCGTCTGCATCTCGGCGACGCCCGGTCCCTGGGAGCTGAAGCAGACCGCCGGCGTCTTCGCCGAGCAGGTGATCCGCCCGACCGGGCTCATCGATCCGGTCTGCATCGTGCGGCCGACCGAGACCCAGGTGGACGACGTGGTCGCCGAATGCCAGGAGGTGGCGAAGAAGGGCCAGCGCGTGCTGATCACCACGCTCACCAAGCGCATGGCCGAGGACCTCACCGAATACCTGCACGATGCCGGGGTGCGCGTCCGTTACATCCATTCCGACGTCGAGACCCTGGAGCGGATCGAGATCATCCGCGATCTGCGCCTCGGCGCCTTCGACGTGCTGGTCGGCATCAACCTGCTGCGCGAGGGCTTGGACATCCCGGAATGCGCCCTGGTCTGCATCCTCGACGCCGACAAGGAGGGCTTCCTCCGCTCGCGCACCTCGCTGGTCCAGACCATCGGGCGCGCCGCGCGCAACGTCGAGGGCCGGGTCATCCTCTATGCCGACAACATGACCGACAGCCTCGAATACGCGCTCGGCGAGACCAATCGGCGGCGCGAGAAACAGCAGGCCTACAACGCCGCCCACGGCATCACCCCGGAATCGGTGCGTAAGAGCATCGCCGACATCATGAGTTCGGTCTATGAGAGCGACCACGTCACGGTCGATACCGGCGTCATCGGCGACATCCACAGGGTCGGCCACAATCTGAAGGCGACGGTCGCGGATCTGGAGAAGAAGATGCGCGACGCCGCCGCCAATCTCGAGTTCGAGGAGGCGGCGCGCTATCGCGACGAGCTGCGCCGGCTGGAATCCCTCGACCTCGAGATCCCCACCACCGCCGCCGCGAAAGCGGGCCTCGGGGTGGACGGCAAGCCGCTTCCTGTGCCCGGCGGTCGCTCCACGGCCGGCAAGCCCGGCCAGAAACCGAAGTTCCGCGACCGTCACCGCAAGAGATACTGATGAGCAAATCGATCGATCACCTGGGCTTCGCGGTCAAGG
>DATKNM010000595.1:0-9250 GCA_035541335.1 Binatia bacterium | reverse complement strand
CCCGCGCCCGGTCGGTAGACCGAGCCATCAATCTGCTGTCTAGACCAGATTGTCGCTAACTATCGCCGGTGGAGTCATGCTTTTGAGACACCCTCCTGGTTGGCGGTTGCGATCCAGCGCTGACTCCCGGAGCCACTTCGTGGAAGTGCTTTCCGCCGGAAGCCGCAGCAGCCGAGGTTCCCTTCAAGCTGTCCAGAAAATGCTAGGACTCGATGTCGATGCCGTCAAGACCATCGGTGCCGCAGACGCAAGATTCCGGTGGATAAGCGAGAAGCGCAAAAGCCGCGTCCAGCGCGGCTCGTAGCGTTACTTGTCCCGCCTATTTATCCCTGTGGGCGGCGATGCCGCGGCGGATGAGCTCCATCGCTTCCTCGGGTTCCGCCCAGCGAGAGAACTTCACCCATTTGCCGGGCTCGAGATCCTTGTAGTGGGTGAAGAAGTGCTTCACCTGCTCGCGCAGGATCTCCGGCAGGTCGCGATAGGATCCGATGTTGGAATAATAGGGATGCAGCTTGTCGACCGGCACGGCGATGATCTTGTCGTCGCCGCCGGCCTCGTCCTCCATCATCAGCGCGCCCACGGGACGCGAGCGCACGACGGCGCCGGGCACCACCGGCGTCGGGCCGATCACCACCACGTCCACCGGATCGCCGTCATCGGCGAGGGTATGCGGGATGAAGCCGTAATTGCCGGGATAGAACATGGCGGTATGCAGGAACCGGTCGACGAAGAGGGCGCCGGATTCCTTGTGGAGCTCATACTTCACCGGCACGCCGCCCAGCGGCACCTCGATCACGACGTTGACGTCGTAAGGCGGGTTCTGGCCGATGCTGATCTTGCTGAGGTCCAACCGGGCGCTCCTGTGCTGGGTTCAAAAAGATACCCCCGGCGCGGGTTGTAGTCCCGGGCCGGGGGTCTGGAAACCCCTATTTGGGCAGATCGGACAGGCTAAAACGCCTCAGTTGAGGACGCTGTAGCCGCGGCCCTTCATGCAGTTGCGGTAGATCTCGCGCTTCTGCTCGACGCCGCTATAGGCGCCGCCGCCGAGGCCGAGCACGCCGCCGGTCGCCGCACCGATCGCGGCGCCGGTGCCGGCGCCGCCGCCGGTCAGGGCGCCGGTGATGGCGCCCAGGGCCGCGCCGCCCGCGGCGCCGCCGACCGCGCCCACCGCGGCATCACCCGCGACGTTCGCGTTGTTGGCATATTGCTGGCACTCGGAATCGTCCTTCGAATACTGCGCGGCATCGACGCCGTGGGTATCCACGATCGGCTGGCTGGTCGCCGTGCAGCCGGTCAGTGCAGCCGCAGAGAGGCCCATGGCGACTGCAGCAGCGAAAAAGCGGTTCATCTTCGATCCCTTTCCAAGACGCCGGACTAGAGCTCAGTCGGCGCGATTGCTCCTTGCGTTCGATCACATCGGTCGCGACCGCGCGCCACGTTCTCAACGAACGTCCCGCGATCTTCCATCCGACGATGCTGAAGACGGCCAGTCCCCAAACCCGTGGATCGACCCACCGATCGGATTATACGGCCAAGCCCGGGACCTCCGAACACCAAATTTCGGTGACCACCCCGGTCCGGTTGCCGCATAGAAGGCCGGCACGTCCCCAGCATGCGGTAGCAGGCTAGCCCGGGCCCCAGGGGAATTCCGTGACCGCCCGCACAGGATCGGCCGGCCCGGGATCGACCATGGGCGGTCAGGTTGCGGTGTCGGGTGTGACGACCGTCATCAACATGTCCACCCGGTCGCCCCGACGGCTCATGGGCAGGACCGCGACTTCATAGCGGATCAGCCGGCCTTGGAACTCGATGTCGCGGACATGATATTGCGGCGCGCCGGTCGCCACGGCGGCGCCGTAGGACTCCTCCGCCAGGGCGGCGCCTTCCGGCGTCACCGCCTCGTCAAGGTAGCGGCCGGTGCATTCCACACCGAACAGCTCCACCTGGCGCGTCCCGTCCACCCGGAAGAAGTAGCGGCGGCGCGGTTGGAACTCGACCTCGATCAGGCTGACATAGCCGACGGCGAACCAGAATTCGAGCGGGTCGAAATCGTCACGGAGCGGCCAATCGCGGCCGTGCCGGTTGCCGTCATCCCGTTTCGCATCCCAGAGCGCGACCATGCGCTTCAGGACCGGGTGGCGAATCTTCGCCAACAGACCTTCGACCAGACGCGTCATCCCGTCCCCACCGACGAGCCTTTCGCCGCGGCCATTTATGGTCATACCGAACAAAATAGCAATTATTAAAAGTAGCACGCCCGCGGGCAGGTTTCCGGACGAATCGCCGGGCTTGATCGGCATCATTTTTCGGCCGGGGCACGCCACCACCGCTTGTGCGGGTTGAGCGCTGCACTTATACACTCAGACAAGTTCCAAATTTCCCGAGCCCGCATCGCGCCATGACCGTTTCCGGCCCTTCCACGCGATCCGCCCCCTCTGCCTCGGACACGACGACCGCGGTCCTAGACCCGTCCGAAAGTTCGACCCCGGAGAATCTGACCGGAGAGAACCGGCCGCTCGCCGGCAACGGTTTCCGCTCCAACGCGCTGCAGATCTACGAGACGATGCGCCAGCGGATCGCGCTCCGGCACTATCCGCCGGGCACCTGGCTAAAGGAGCAGGAGATCGCCGCCGAGTTCGGCGTCAGCCGCACGCCGGTCCGCCAGGCGCTGCAGCAGCTCGGCACCGAAGGCCTGGTCGACATCAAGAACGGCGTCGGCGTGCGCGTGACCGAGGTCGACGACGCGGCCCTCGACCAGATCTATCTGCTGCGCCTGGAGCTGGTCGGCCTGATCGGTCGCGCCGCCCCCCGACCGCTCGCCGCCGCCGATCTCGCCGGCATCCGCGAGGTGGCGCAGCGACTGAAGGAGATCCTGGCCTCACCCGCAGCGCCGGATATCGGCGAGTTCTCCAGCCTTTGCGAGGTGTTCCACAACCAGGTCAACAAGGTGATCGGCTCGCCGATGCTGAAGCACTTCATCGAGGTGCTCTACCACCAGGCCGACCGATACTGGTACGGCTGGATGGAGCGAACCGACCCACGGCGCGAGATCGAGTTCCTGCACCACGAGGTCGAGGAAACCCTCCGCGCTCTCGAGGCCAACGACTTCGAGGCGGTGGGCTTCGTCCGTCGCAACCATATCTCGATGATGCTGGCCCGCATGTCCGCCTTCCGCAAGCAGCAGCGGGCGCCGCTCTAACCCGATCAGCCCGCGCGCTGCCCTTCGGCGTCGAAGAGGTGCAGGCGTTCCGGCAGCAGCACCACGGGCACGGTCTCGCCGACCCTGGCGCTGGTGCGGTCGAGGGTGAAGGCCTTCAGGTCCGAGCCGAAGGCGCGGAGATGCAGGATGGTGCCGAAGCCGGTCGGCTCGATGAGATCGACCGGCGCCGCGATGCCCCTGCCCGTCTCGCCCAGATGGACGTGCTCCGGGCGGATGCCGACCGTCACCCGACTGCCCTCCTCCACCGCATAGGCGCGGCCGAGCGGGATCTCCGAGCCGTCGCCGGCGATCACCACCGATGCTCCGCCGTTGCCGTGATAGTTCCCCTGGAACATGTTCATGGCCGGCGAGCCGATGAAGCCGGCGACGAAGAGATTGGCCGGCCGGTCGTAGAGGTCGAGCGGCGTCCCCACCTGCTGCACCAGCCCGGCATTCATGGCGACGATGCGGTCGGCCAAGGTCATCGCCTCGATCTGGTCGTGGGTGACGTAGATCGAGGTGGCGCCGAGCGACTGGTGCAAGCGCTTGATCTCGCCGCGCATCTGCTCGCGGAGGCGCGCGTCGAGGTTGGATAAGGGCTCGTCGAACAGGAAAGCCTTGGGCGCGCGGACGATGGCGCGACCCATGGCGACGCGCTGGCGCTGGCCGCCGGAGAGCGCGCGGGGCCGCCGCTCCAGCAGGGCGTCGAGGCCGAGCGTGCCGGCGGCGGCCTTGACCTTTCCGGCGATCAGCTCCTTCGTGGCGCGGCGGAGGCGGAGCGAATAGCTCATGTTGCCGGCGACGGTCATGTGCGGATAGAGCGCGTAGGACTGGAACACCATGGCGATGTCGCGGTCCTTGGGCTCGAGGTCGTTGACGCAGGCGCCGCCGATATGGATCTCGCCGGCGGTAATGTCCTCGAGCCCGGCTATCATCCGCAGGAGCGTGGACTTGCCGCAGCCGGACGGACCGACCAGGACGACGAACTCGCCGTCCCGGATCGCGAGATCGACCCCGTGCAGCACGGCTACGCTGCCATAGGACTTGCGGATCGCGGCGATGTCGATGGATGCCATGGACCTAGCCTTTCACAGCGCCCGCGGTCAGGCCCTGGACGAGAAAGCGTTGAATGAGGAGGAAGAACAGGCAGGCGGGGATGAGCGCCAGCACTCCGGCCGCCATCATCTGCCCGAAATCGACCGAGAACTTGGAGACGAAGGTCAAGAGGCCGACCGGGAAGGTGCTGGCATCGACGCCGGAGATCAGCATGAGCGCGAAGAGGAGCTCGCTCCAGGCGGCGGTGAAGACGAAGCCGAGGGTGGCGGCGATACCGGGCAGCGTCAGCGGCAGGATGATCTCGCGGAAGGCGCGGAAGCGCGTCGCGCCGTCGATCATCGCCGCCTCCTCGAGATCCTTCGGGATGCCATCGAAGAAGGACTGCATCAGGAACGTCGCGAACGGCACGTTGAACGCGGTGTAGACGATGACGAGGCCGGTCAGGCTGTTGGTGAGGCCCAGGGGCGAGAGCATCTTGAACATCGGTGCGATCAGCATGACCAGCGGGAACATCTGGGTCAGCAGCATCAGCACCACGATCCAGTACTTGCCGCGGAAATTGAAGCGGGAGAGCGCGTAGCCGGCGAGCGAGGCCAGGATGGTGACGATGACCGCCGTCGAGCCGGAGACGATGACGCTGTTCTCGAAGAACTTCGGGAAGTCGCTGTGGGCGAGCACAAAGGCGTAGTGCTCGAAGCTGGTCTGCGACGGCCACATCCGCACGCCTTCGGTGTAGAGGAGATTGTTCGGCGTGACCGAGACCTTCAGCAGCCAATAGAGCGGCATGAGGGCAAACAGCACATAGGCGAGGATCGCCAGGCGATGTGCGACGGTTGGAATGATGCGCTTTGGACGGATATGGGGCCGCGCCATCGCCTCAGCCCCGCTTCAGCAAGGATTGGCGCAGCAGCACGATCAGCAGCGCATAGGCCATCAGGAGGAGCAGCAGCACGACGGCGATCGCCGAGGCATAGCCGAAATCGAGCCGGCGGAAGGCCTGGGTGAAGATGTAGCTGGCGACGATCTGGGTGCGGTCGGCGGGGCCGCCATTGGTCATGACCACGATCAGATCGGCGAAGTTGGCGATCCAGACCGTGCGCAGCAGGATGGTGATGGCGATGGTCGGCGCGAGGAACGGCAGGGTGATCGACCAGAAGCGCTGCAGGGCATTGGCGCCGTCGATCGACGCCGCCTCGTAGAGGTCGCGCGGGATCGCCTGCAGGGCGGCCAAGAGCGTGATGGCGAAGAACGGAATTCCCCACCAGACATTGGCGACGATCGGCCCCCACATGGCGTTGAAGGGATCGGAGAGCACGTTGGACGGCGTCGCCATGAGTCCGAGCGCGGTCAAGATATGCGGGATCGGCCCGATGACGGGATTGAACATCCAGGCCCAGTTGAGGCCGGAAAGGAAGCTCGGCACCGCCCAGGGCAGGAACACCAGAGCCTGGACGATGCTGCGCCCGGCGAACGGACGATTGAGCAGCAGGGCCAGGATGAGGCCGAAGATGAATTGCAGCGCGACCGACGCCCCGGCCCAGAACAAGGTGTTCTTCAAGGCCCGCGCGAAGGTGCGATCCGACGCGAGCTCGCGGAAATGGTCGAGCCCGATGAACGGCGCGCCGAACGGGTTCAGCAGCTTCACGTCGCGGAAGGCATAGGAGATGCCGAGCGCCAGCGGCACCAGCATGACGGCGACGATCAGGATCAGCGCCGGCGCGCTGTAGAGATAGGGCTCGCTGGCGACGGCGAGCCGGCGCAGCGGCGGTGCGCTGCGCCGGGTGGTCGCCGTGGAGACGGCCGTCACTTCTTCATGAACTTCTGCTGGGCCTTGGTCATGTAGTCGGCCCATTCCTTGGCGACGTCCTCGGGCGTGCGGTCGCCAAGCAGCGCTTCCTGACTGGTCTTGATCACCAGCGAGTCCTTGAAGAAGGCGAACTCCTCGAGATAGGTCGGCATGATGGTCGGAACCACGTCCTTGTCGCCCAATTCGGCGAACCAGCCCTTGAACTGCGGGCTGTCATAGAACGGATCGTGCTCCGCCGATTTCAGCGCCGGCAGCGCGCCGGTCTTCTTGTTCCAGGCGATGTTGCCGTCCTTGCCCTCGAGGGTCGTGATCAGCTTCCAGGCGAGATCCTTGTTCTGGCTGTTGGCGAACATCGACCAGCCGGCATAGCCGATGGTCGGGAAGGTCTTGCCGTTCGGGCCCTTCGGCATCGTGGTGATGCCGAAGTCATCGGGGTTCATCCGCTGGGCGATGGCGATGAGCGCGTCGGGGTCCTGGTCGAGCATCGCGCAGGTGCCGGAATAGAAGCCGGCCACGATCTCGTTGAAGCCCCAGTTGACGCTGTCCTTCGGCGCGTAGCCGTTCTTGTAGAGATCGACCAGGAAGCTGATGCCCTTCACCCAGCCCGGATCGGCAAAGGTCGAGGTGCCGTCAGGCTTGAAGAAGGTGTTGTCCCCGTTGGCGATGGCGCCGAACATCACCCAGCCGTTGAGGCCGCCCGGACCGCCGCGCAGGCAATAGCCGTACTTGCCGGGAATGGCCGAGATCTTCTTCGAATCCTCCAGGAACTCGTCCAGGGTCGCCGGCGGATTGGCGATCCCCGCCTGCTGGAACAGCTTCTTGTTGTAGAACATGGCGCGCAGATAGAAGCCGTACGGCAAAAGATAGGTCTTGCCGCCGACGATACGGCCCATGTCCAACGCCTTCTGCGAAAGGTCCGAGGCCTGGTCCCACTTCTCGAGGTAGGGCTGGAGATCCTCCAGCGCGCCGTTGTTGCCATAGAGCGCCTGCCAGGTGTCCGGCATCTCGACGACATCCGGAGTCTGCCCGGCGGAGACCATGGTGGCGAACTTCTCGAAGGCCTCGCCCCAGGGCAGCGAGATGATCTCGACATGGGTGCCGGGGTTTGCGGTCTCGAAGTTGTGCACGATGCCTTTCAGCACCTCGGTGCGCTCCGGGCTGGTGATCACCTCGACCAGCTTCAGGTTGGTGTCGGCGGATGCCGCGCCGGCGGAAAGCGCCGCCAGAGCGGCACCAGCGATCAGAAGTTTCCTCAACATCGTTTCCTCCTCCTGTTCATGACCTGTTGTTGCTTGCTTCACGAAACCCCTCTTCAAGAATTCTGGGCGTGGTCGATCGCCTCGCTCACGTCGCGCCACAGCGCATCGACCCCTTCGAGCCCCACATGCAGGCGCACGCAGCGGGGATCGACGCCGAAGTCGATGGCGGAATTGGGACCGGCCGCCTGCACCCGCACCACCTGCGCCGGCACGACCAGGCTCTCATGCCCGCCCCAGCTGACGCCGAGGCGGAACAGCTTCAGCCGGTCGCTGAAGGCCGGGATATCGACACCCTCCTTGAACACGAAGGAGAACAGGCCGGACGTGCCGTCGAGCCCGTTCGGCAGGCGGTTGCCGAGGCCGGGATGCCAGACCGCGGCAACCAGCGGATGGGTCTGCAGCCGGCGGGCGACACTGAGCGCCGCCTCCTCATGCGCCTTCATGCGGATCGGCAGGGTGCGGAGCCCGCGCACCAGCAGCCAGGCATCGAAGGGCGAGAGCTTGCCGCCGAGATACGGCAACGTGGTCTTGCGGATGCGGTCGATCAGTTCCTTCCGCCCGGCGACGACGCCGGCCACCACGTCGCTGTGACCGCCGAGATATTTCGAGGCGGAATGCAGGACGAGGTCGCAGCCGAGGGTGAGCGGTCGCTGGAAGATCGGCGTCGCCCAGGAATTGTCGATGACACTCAGGACGCCCTGGCGCTGCGCCAGCGTCGCCAGCGCGCGGACATCATGGGTCTCCATGGTCCAGCTGGTCGGGCTCTCCATGTAGAACAGCGCCGCCCCCGGCAGCGCCTCCATGACCGCATCCTGGTCGCGGCCGTCCACATACGTGACCTTGACACCGAGACGCCCCAGCAGGGTCTCGAACAGGCGATAGGCATCGGGGTAGAGGTGCCTGACCGCGACGATGCGGTCGCCGGGCTTCACGAAGGTGAGGACGGTCGAGGAGATCGCAGCCATGCCGCTGCCGAAGCCGAGCGCATCCTCCGCCCGCTCGAGTGCCGCCAGCTTCTCCTCGAACACCCGGACAGTGGGGTTGAGGCCCCGGGAATAGGTCGGCCGGTTCTTGAGGCCGCGATAGGTCTCCTCCATCTCGGCGTAGGACGAGAAGGTGAAGAGCGAGGTCTGCACGATCGGCGGGACCACCGCGTCGTAGGCATTGGCATCGTCATGGACCACGGCGAGCGAGGCCGCATCGAAGGCGTGGTCGTCACCGGAAGCGGACGGCGGCAGGCTGCCGTTGCGAGTCATTTGGACATTTCCCTGATGTCTTCCTCGACGATCTCGAGGATGGCGAGCGTGATGCGCCGGGCCGCCTCGGCGTCGCGGGCGACGATCGCGTCATAAAGCTCGCGGTGATATGGAAAGGTGCGGCGGGCGAAGTCGGTGCGGTCGAACGGCGACTCCCAGAAGCTTTCGAAAGCCTCGCGCATCTGCTCGAGGAGCTGAGGGAAGAGCGCGTTGTGGGTGGCGTCATAGACCGCCAGATGGAAAGCGAGATCCTCCGGCCCGGCGGTGCCCTTCTCGATATGCACCGCCTCCATTGCCTCCAGCTTCGCTTCGATCTTCACCAGGTCGGCGTCGGTGCGGCGCAGCGCGGCGATGGCGCTCGCCTCCGCCTCGAGGCCGCGACGGACGTCGAGGGTCTGCAGCAGCGCGTCGCGCAGCCGGGTCGCGTCGAAGGACAGCGGCATATGAACCGTGTCGGCGGAGACGCTGCGCAGCAGATAGGTGCCGCTGCCCTTGCGGGATTCGACGATGCCCAGCGCCTGGAGCTGGCGGATCACCTCGCGCACCGTCGAGCGGCCGACGGCGAGGCCTTCCATGAACTCGCGCTCGGCCGGCAGGCGATCGCCCGGCTTCAGGCCGGAGCGCGCGATGAAGTCCGCCATGGCGTTCATGACGCTCTCCGCCCGATCCGCCT
>DATKNM010000594.1:0-3968 GCA_035541335.1 Binatia bacterium | reverse complement strand
GCGATCTCACCTCGGGTTTTCGATGAGCTGACGCTTCAGGCGTCGTCGAGCGTGCGGCCGATCTCGGCGGCGGCGTCGCGCAGGCGCGGCAGGTGTTGCAGCGCCTGGACGAGTTCGAGCCGTGCCTTGGCGGCGTGACAGGCGACGGCGCCGACCACGCGACCCCGGCGGTCGATCACCGGGACGGCGATCGCCACGAGGCCGACGATGAACTCCTCGTCGTCGGTGGCATAGCCGTTGACCGCCACCTCTTCGAGCTCGGCTTCCAGGCGGTTGCGCGAGGTGATGGTGCGCTCGGTCATCGCCGTCAGCTCGACGCTGTCCAGCACCCGGTGCCGGCGCTCGGGCTCCATGGTGGCGAGGAACAGCTTGCCGCTGGCGGTGCAGTGGATCGGCACGCGCGACCCGGTCTCGAAATGAATCCGGAGCGGCCAGCGCGATTCGACGCGCTCGACATAGACGACTTCGTTGCCGGCCGGCGCGGTGAAATTGCAGGTCTCGCGGATGTCGTCCACCAGCCGCTCCAGCACCGCGTGCCACTGCACGCTGGCGGAGCCGCGGCGGATCGCATTGAAGGCGAGGCGCTCGGTCGCCGGGCCGACCCGGTAGCGGTGCCGGCCGGGCTCGCGGGTCAGGTATTTCGCTTCTTCGAGGCGCACGCAGAGCCGATGCACCGTCGGCTTCGGCAGCCTCAGCGCGGTGCCGATCTCGGCCAGCGTCATCGGCTGGGGCGCCGCGGCCACCAGCTGGATCAGGTCCAGCACCCGGAACACCACCGAACGGCGGCTCTTGCCGGCCCGGCCCTTGGGGTCCTCGGTTTCCAGTTCGCGCAATGGTTCCAGCAGTTCCACGTCTCGTGACATGGATAGAAAACTAGTATCTAATTCCTAACAATTGCTAAACGATTGTCGGCGATCGCGGGATATCCCCGGAATATCCCCCGCGAATTTCCGCCGGAGCGATAAGGCTCGAAAATTCAGGGAATCTGCGGGGCGGCCAAGGGCCGGAAGCGGTGGGGGGCCGCCATCAGGTCCTCGACCGCGGCCATGGCCCGGGCGTTCCGCTCCGGCCATCCGCCCTCGATGACCAGGTAAGGGAGATCGTGCCCCTCCAGCTCGGCGACGAAGTGCTCGAAGCGCAGCTGGCGGGCCTCGCCGCCATAGCGCAGCACGTCCGGCACGAACGGGACATCGTCCCGCAGCAGCAGCCGGAGGTCATAGGGCCGGGCCTGGATCTCGCGGATTACCGGTTCCGGAACGCCGCCGAGGGCGACGCGGGACCAGACCGCCGTGCAGACGTGGTCGGTGTCGAGCACGAGCAGCCGGTTCGCCTGCCGCGCCAGGCCGTCCTCGGCGGCGGCGTGCCCGGCGCCGATGAGGGCGATATCGTCGAGGCTCGGATATTTCGCGGGGTCGGTATTCTCAAGATAGGTCCGCGCATATTCGGCGACATGGACCGTGCGGTAGGCGGCGGCGAGACGCCTTGCCAGCGTGGTCTTGCCGCAGCTCTCCGGCCCGATGATGGCCACGCGCTTCAGGAAATGCGGACGCGCCGCCGGCAGCATCATGTTCCAATGCTCGGAGATCGACGCCTGCAGGCGACGCGCGGAGATCGGCACGGAATCCCGCGCCGGATCTACCGGCACGAAGGCGGCGCCGAGATCGGTGGCGATGCGCTTGCCGTAGCCTTCCGAGGCGAACACCACCTCCGGCGCGCGGCCGTCGAGCACGTCCAGGATCGCGCGATTCCAGATCGACCAGAAGCCCGGCGCGCTCGCGTCCTCGGGCAGGGAATTGTGGAAGCGCTTGATCCGGGCGCGGCGCCCGAAATGCTCGGTCAGCCAGGCGAGGCGGTATTCGCCCGGGATCGCGTCCTCCGGCCGGGTGCAGAGCATGACGTCCAGGTCGCCGTCGCAGAAGGCGCTGGCGAAGTCGACGAGGTGCTGGTGCCCCCTGGTCGGCAGCCGGAAGCCGCCGATGATGAATCCCCTTGGCATCACCGCCCCGAAACGAACAGGGGCTCCGCGATCGAGATCACGAAGCCCCTGAATTTCCTAGGATAATTCCTAGAACGTCTGGTGGACCCAAGCGGGATCGAACCGCTGACCTCCACAATGCCATTGTGGCGCTCTCCCAGCTGAGCTATGGGCCCGAACTCAGTCCGGGCGGCTGGGACCGTCCGGAAAACCGGGGCGGAAGCTAGAAGCGCGCCGCCCGTAATTCAAGGGGAATTTCCCCCCAAGGATAAGACGTCAGCGCTCCGCCTCGTCCCCGTCGGGCTCGGCCGTCTCCGGGATGTCCTCGTCGTCCTCGCCGAGCTCCGAGGTATCCTCGATCACGTCATCGGCTTCCTCGGCGCTCTCCTCGGCCTCGACATCCGTCTCGACATCGGGCAGCTCCGGTTCCTTCACCGGCTTCGCGATCGGCACGACCTTCTCGGGCGCGCGCCGCCGGCTCTTCAGGATCGCCTCGGGATCGTAGGTGGCGCCGCATTTGGGGCACACGATCGGATCCTTGCGGAGATCGTAGAAGTGGGCCCCGCAGCTCTGGCAGGTGCGCTTGGTGCCCCATTCCGGTTTGGTCACTTCGGCTTCTCCAGCTTGTTCTTTCCGGGCGCCGCGGTTCTCACCGGGTCTGATCCTGGGTTCGATCGCGGCGGCCCTTCGGTCGGGGTGCCGTTTGCCATGCGAGGAAGGCGCTGTCAACACGCCTCGATGGGGTCCGGCGGGGGCCGGTGCGGCGGGTCTCGCGGCGCGGAAATTCCGTCATTTCCGCGGGTTCTCGCCTGCCTGCGTTCATGCTAGAGAAGCGCGCCCCGTCACCCCAGCACACCGTCGGCCGGCCGGAAATCGCCGGCATATCCAGATGAGCAAGATCAGTTCCCAGCCGCGGCCGCTCCGCTCCGAACCCCTGTCGGCATCCGGCAAGGGCCCCGGCAAAGGTCTGCGCGGCCGCATCCGCGTCCCCGGCGACAAGTCGATCTCCCACCGCTCGCTGATGCTGGGCGCGCTGGCCCTCGGCGAGACCGAGGTCCACGGCCTCCTCGAGGGCGAGGACGTGCTGCGCACTGCGGAGGCGATGCGGCTCCTCGGCGGCGAGGCCACGCGCGGCGCCGACGGCGTCTGGCGTGCCCGCGGCCGCGGCATCGGCGGGCTTCGGGAAGCGGCCGACGTGCTTGACCTGGGCAATGCGGGCACGGGCACGCGCTTGCTGATGGGCCTGGTGGCGCCGTATCCGATGGTCACCTTCTTCACCGGCGACGCCTCGCTGCGCTCGCGGCCGATGGCGCGGGTCGCCGATCCCCTGCGCCTGATGGGCGCCGAGGTCGTGAGCCGCGACGGCGGCCGGCCGCCGCTCGCCGTCATCGGCACCAGGACGCCGCTGCCGATCGCCTACAAGCTGCCGGTGGCCTCGGCCCAGGTGAAGTCCGCGATCCTGCTGGCGGGCTTGAACACCGCCGGCGTCACCACCGTCATCGAACCGGAGCCGACCCGCGATCACACCGAGCTCATGCTGCGGGGCTTCGGCGCAGAGCTCCATGTCGAGCAGACCAGGGAAGGCCGCGTCGTCTCGTTGACCGGCCAGCCGGAGATCACCGGCCGAAAGATCGTGGTGCCGGGTGATCCCTCATCGGCGGCGTTTCCGATCGCGGCGGCGTTGATCGTGCCGGGCTCGGACCTCACCATCGAGAACGTCGGCCTCAATCCGCATCGCATCGGCCTCATTGTCACGCTCATGGAGATGGGCGCCGACATCGCGGTCGAGAACGAGCGCGTCGAGGCGGGCGAGCGCGTCGGAGACCTGCGGGTGAAGCACGGAAATTTGCGGGGCGTCACGGTGCCGGCGGAGCGCGCGCCCTCGATGATCGACGAATATCCGATCCTCTCGGTGATCGCCGCCTTTGCCGAGGGCGAGACGCGGATGCAGGGCCTCGCCGAGCTTCGCGTCAAGGAGAGCGACCGCTTGGGT
>DATKNM010000593.1:0-9340 GCA_035541335.1 Binatia bacterium | reverse complement strand
GCCGATGTCGATCTCTACAAGCGGCTGATCGCCGCCTTCGCGAAGCTGCCCTACCGCTTCCTGATGAATGTCGGCGACTATATCGGCGAATATGCCGACGTGCCGGGCAACGTGCATCTGGAGAGCTGGTATCCGCAGCCGGCGGTGATCCCGCACGTGGATCTCTTCATCCACCACGGCGGCAACAACAGCTTCAATGAGGCGCTCTTCTTCGGCAAGCCGGCCATCATCATGCCGTTCTGCTGGGACGGCCTCGACAATGCCGCCCGTATCCACGACACCGGCTATGGCGAGCAGCTGCCGCGCTACACCTGGACCGAAGCGGAACTCGCCGGCACCATCGACCGCCTGCTGAAGGACAAGGCGATGGCATTGCGCCTCGCCACGGTCGCCAAGCACATGCAGGCGGCCAAGGGCACCGATAAGGCGGCGGACATCCTCGCCGAGATCGCCACGACCGGGACCTTCAAGGCATGACCAACCTCTCCTCATCGGCGCCGCATATCGCCGATGCGCTGACCTTCGGCGACCTCGCCGATTGGGGCGTGCAGCCGGAATGCCTGGATGGGCCGTCGCGCTCGTCGGGACGGCTGCTCTACAAGCGCCCGGACCCGTCGGTCGGCGGCAATTCACCGGAGGCCGGGCTCTGGGTCTGCACGCCGGGCAAGTGGCCACTCACCATCCCGCGGGACGAGTTCTGCCACTTCATCGCCGGCCGCGCGACCTATGTGCGCGATGACGGCGAAACCCTCGAGGTACGCGCCGGCACTTGCGTCCATTTTTCCGCGGGCTGGTCCGGCATCTGCACGGTGCACGAGACCATCCGCAATACTTATATGCTGCGATAGGAGTGACCAATTTTGACGACGCCCGTTCTTACCCCGGTCCTGAGGGACCCGAAGACCGCAGCGCCCTTGAAGGATTGGGGGCCGGTGCCGACCATGATCGAGGGCCAGTCCATGACCTCGGGCCTGCTGCTCTCCAAGGGACCGAACGGCGAGAACGAGACCGGCATCTGGGCCTGCACGCCGGGCTACTGGAACTGCGAGGTCACCCGCGACGAGTTCTGCCACTTCCTGCTCGGACGTTGCACCTATACCCATGAGAGCGGCGAAGTCATCGAGATTAAGCCTGACACCATCGCCTTCTTCCCCCAGGGCTGGAAGGGTACCTGCCGGGTCCATGAGACCGTGCGCAAGGTCTACATGATCCGTTAGGCTATCGTTCGTGAAACACCTCTATCACCCGACCGCGCTCGATCCCGCGGCGCCGGTGCCGAGCTGGTGGCGGGACTCCGTCGCCACGTCGCCGGCGGAATACGCACCCTTGGAAGGCGAGGCTGAGACCGAGGTCGCGATCATCGGCAGCGGCTTCACCGGGCTCTCCGCCGCCTATCACCTTGCCAAGGATTACGGCGTGAAGTCGGTGGTGCTGGAGCGCGCTTATCCGGGCTGGGGCGCCTCCGGGCGCAACGGCGGCTTCTGCTGCATGGGCGGCTCCAAGCTCGGCTGGCAGAAGATGATCGCGCACTACGGACTCGACCAGGCGCGCGCCTTTCATAAGGTGCAGAGCGAATCCGTCAGCATGGTCGGCGATCTCCTCGAAGCCGAGGGGATCGATGCCGATCGCGCCGGTGACGGCGAGGTGGCACTCGCGCACCGGCCGTCGATGCTGCCCGCCATGGCCGCCGAGGCGAAGTTCATGGCCGAGACCTTCGGCGCGCGCTCCGAGGTGATCGACCGCGACGGACTCGCGGCCCGCGGGCTTTCTGGGCCGCATTTCCATGGCGGTCTTGCGAGCCTGATCGGCTTCGGCCTCAACCCCTTCAAATACGTGACCGGCCTCGCCAGGGCCGCAGCGGCGCGGGGCGTGCGGATCGCTGGCGCAAGCCCGGTCATCGCCTGGCGGCGCGAGGCCGAGGGGCATCGCCTCGTGACACCCAAAGGCAGCCTGCGCGCCGCCAAGGTGCTGATCGCGACCAACGGCTACACGCCGGAAGATCTGCACGGCGCGTTCGGCGGCCGGCTGCTGCCGGCCTTGTCGTCGATCGTGGTGACGCGGCCCTTGACCGAGGCCGAGCGGCGGGCGGCGGGCTGGACCGCGACCACGCCTACCTACGATCTGCTGCATCTGCTGCACTATTTCCGTCTCCTGCCGGACGGTCGGTTCCTGTTCGGCGGGCGCGGCGGCGTTTCCGCCGAGCCCGGCGCGCTCGCCCGGCAATCCGAGCGGATCGAGGCCGCGTTCCGCCGCTACTACCCGGCCTGGCGCGAGGTCGAGATCACCCATCGCTGGTCCGGATTCGTCTGCCTCGCCGCCGACCTGCTGCCGCATATCGGCGCCTGGGCCGACGAGCCTGGCGCCTATTTCGCGCTTGCCTATCACGGCAATGGCGTCGCGCTCGGCTCCTGGGCCGGATGCGCCGTCGCCCGGCAGATCGGTGAGGGTCGGGAGGACGCGCCGGAGATGCTGCGCCGCCCGCCGCCCCGCTTCCTGCTGCCGGCCCTGCGGCCGCTCTATCTCCGCGCCGCCTATGTGAAGTTCGGCCTTGAGGATGCGCTCGGCCGCTATTGATCCGCCGCCAGCCGGAATTGCACCGGATTGAACGAAGTGGGATGTTGCCGCGACATAACGGGACCTCTCCATTCTCAGGTGCGATCATGTTCCGCTCGACCCGCCTCGGCGCCAGCTTGCTGAGTTCCGCCTTTCTGCTGGCGCCCTTCGCCTCGGTCCTCGCCGACGATGTCGTGAAGGAGACCACGAGCTCGGAAGTCTCGATCAAGCCGGTGGACGGCGCATACGAAACCACCACCATCAATCGACGCTATGAGACCGATGTGTTCGGCGAGGCCGACGCCGGGCCGAAGGCGGTCGCCTATGACCTCCTGCTGATCGAAGAGACCCATGTGAACAAGGAAGGCCCCGACATCGATGGCGAGCGGGTCTCCGGTCACGTGAAAGTCACGGCCTTCCCCGTGAGCGCCTCCGGCAAGGGCGCCGCCAAGTTCACCATCGACACGGAAGGCGATGAGGCCAAGGTCGATGTGTCCTATCTGACGGTCACGCGCTGGGGCTGCTGCGTGGAGCAGCCGACCTATGCCGTCTTCAGCCTGGAAAGCGGAGCCTATCTCTTCAACGCCACCGGCAAGGGCGAATCCGGCCAGTGGGTCACGCTCGGTGCCCATGGCGGCTTCCATAACGAACGCATCATCGCTTTCCATGCGGCGCCGACCTCGGCGGACGACACCGTGCTGAAGGGTGCGGATAACGCCGCCATCGTCATCACCTATGCCAGCGACACCCACCCGTTGCAGCGCATCCTGGTCACGGTGCCGAAGGCCGTGATGGGCAGCGACGACATGATCAACTGGTATCCGCAGTCGTCGCTGATCTCCAAGACCGAGCCCAAAGGCACCGACCGGGTGTTCATCGACAAGGACGGCGATCCGAAGTCGCTCTTCACCAACGTGACGTTTCGCCTGGTCCTTGATGAAAAGACCAGGATCGAGATTCCGCTGGTGGACGACCGGCTGAAGCTGGGCGGCGCCAAACTGCCGAAGGGCTTTGCCCTCGTGGCGGCACCGCTCTGATTTGGGTTTTCTGGGAAAGAGTGCGCCGGCGGGCAGTTGGGGGCTCGACGCCCGCCGGCGGGGACTTGGCGTCCGGGTCCTTCCAGAGACCCATCCGCGTGTCCTTTAGGTCAATCGCAAACTTAGGGAACACTCACTTTGTCGGACAGCCGCACGCCGTCCGACGCAGGAGATGTCGTCATGGCGAGGCGAATTTCCGAGTGACGGCGGTCACAGACCGATGGAATCAGCCTAGATTCTTGAAAAGGCTTGATAATCCGAGATAACTCGCGGTCAGCATGATGCGCGTTCCGGCGAGCGGCCGCCCGCGCCGCACCGCCGCGATCGCTGCCGCGAAGCGGGCCGCGTCGAAGGCGGGGGACTGCGCCATGAACCGGCCGATCCCGGCGATGAAGGGCGGATCGAAGGCGATCCAGCGCGGCCATTGCATGCTGTTGATGCGCCAGAGCGGCAGGTCGCGCCGGCAGGCGACGGAAGCGCGGTAGCTCGCGGTCTCGACGCCGTAACGGGCGATCCTCCCCAGCACATGCGCCCCGTTCGGCGCGCCCGGCGGCAACAGGGAATCGACGAAGGGGACGCGGGCGATCCGCGGCAGGTTGCGCCGGTAGAGCAGGCGGTAGAACTTCTTGCCGGCGGCCATGGCGCTGCCGATTCGCTCCGCCATCGCCTGGACGTCGTGGTCGAGGAACGGATAGAGGGTTTCCACCTGCGGCCGGCAGACGGCGCCCTGCAGCGCGATGTAGCGGCGCATGCGGTTGCGGATAGCGAAGGCGCGATAGCGGCGGTCGAACTCCGCGCCCGGCGCGCAGCGGGCGAACTCCGCGGCGATATCCTGCAGCACCGCCGCGCGGCAGGTCTCGATCTCCTGCTGCGCCGCTTCGCCCATCACGCGCAGCGTACCGTCGCCGACCCGGATCTGGCTGAAGATGATCTCCGCCGCCTCGGCATCAGAGACGTTGGCGCCGAGCGAAGGGCCGGCCATGCCCAAGGCGTTGCGCAATGCGGCCTTGGCGCCGCCCTTGCGTTTCAGGGCGAGGCCGCCGAACAGCACATCGCCGCCGAGGCCGTCGAGGGCGCAGTCGATACCCGCCGCCGCCATGGGCTCGATCAGCGCCTGGTGGAAGAACTCGGTGATGGCGTGCTTGGCGAAGAAGGGGCCGTGCAGGCGGGAGAAGAAATCGCCCTCCAAGGGCGAGACGTGGAGTGGCATGCCGAGGGCGCGGGCGAGGCGTCCGGTGATCCGCGCCTCGATCGCCCGGGGCGCCGTGAAGGTGAAGGCGGCGAGGTTCGGTTCCGGCCAGCTGCCCGCCACCAGGCGGCTGTCCATGCCGCCGCTGAGCTTGATGGCATAGCGCCTCTCCGGCACATGGAGCCGCCGGCAGGCGGTCTGCATCGCGGCGACCAGCGCCTGCGCATTAGCCTCAGGCGAGGAGGCTCCGCCCGCTCCAGCCTGCGGCCGAGCACCGCGCCAATCCGTGGCGGTGATCGCGCCGGTCTGCCAGTCGATGGTGAGAAGCGCGCCCGGCGGAATGCATTCGACGTCGCGCCAGATCGTGCGACTGCCGATCTGGTATCCGAACCAGTAGAGCTCGGCGCAGCCGACGGGATCGCGGGTGAGCTCTTCCGTCGCGATCGCCCGGAGCCCCGGCAGGTCATTCGCGAAGGCGATGCCGTCCTTGCCGCGATGGAGATAGAGCGGCAGGCATCCCATGGCGTCGTTGGCGATGACGGTGACGCGCCGGACCGGGTCGTGGCCGACCAGATTGCAGCAGGCGTTCTCGAGCCCGGCCATGAAGCCGGCGGGATCGCCGCGGAAAGCGGTGGCGAGCGATCGGGCCTCGTCACCCTCGCCGAGGCGGAGCCGGCCGTCGCGCACCAGATAGCCGTCCACCGCGAAGCGGAAGCCGTCGTCGAGGGTCACCACCTCGGCCCAGAGCCGGCCGACGGGACGGCGATGGAGTGCGAAGGTCCGGTCGGCGCCGAAACGGATCCGGCCGGCCAGTGCCGTCCCCGCCGCATCGAGTGCCGCCTGCACCTCTCCCGAGACGCCGGCCCGCTCTCCCCCCGCGGTATCCATCAGCGGGTCATTTCTCGCTGCGTTCGGCGGAGTGGCGCACCATGCTGTCGATCCATTGCGTGGGGTCGATGCGGGGTCGCAGCAGGCCGGCCAACATGCCGGCGGCGTGGAAGTTCAGCAATGCCATCGAGTAGATTCCCATGGCGAAGCTGCGCTTACGCTGCCATTGCAGGGCGAAGGGCGCGGTCAGGATCGCCAGGAAGGCGATGCCCCAGGCGGTCGATCCGCCGGTCGCGGCGAAGCCGACCAGCACCGCCAGCAGGACCGCCCACCAGAACGTCACGGCGAAATAGAGATCGGCGGCCTTGATGCTGTGCCCCAGCTGCGGCGTGCCGATCTTGGCGCGCAAGAGCTCGCCCTGCCCGAAGACGTACTTGGAGCGCCAGCGCGCCAGCAGCAGGCGGTAGGGCGGGGTGGAGTGTCCATAGTGATAAACCGACGGAAGGTCGAGCCGCTGGAAATGCCCGCCGAGCGCGGTCATCCGCATCCCGAGCTCGAGCTCCTCGCAGGCATGGAGGTTGCGGTCCATGAGATAGCCCGACTGCCGCAGCGGCTCCATCCTGAACAGGCCGCCGCCGTTGAGGTGCTGCTTGATACCCGGCCGCGAATTGCCCGGGATGTTCTGGTTGCGGCGCTGGAACTCCAGCGTCAGCACGCGGTCCACCACCAGGCCGCCCACGCCCACGAGCTTGGGGTCGCTGTCGAGTGCCCGGTGAGCGGCGGCGAGGAAATCAGGTGCCAGCTCCATGTCGCCGTCGAGCAGCAGCAGCCGGTCGCCGCGGGCATACTGGAAGCCGAGCTGGGCGCCACTGCCGCAGCCGCGATCCTCGACCCGCGCGAGCTGCACCACCTCGACCGGAAAGCGGGAGGCGATGGCGACGGTGTCGTCATCCGAAAGGCTGTCGGCGACGATGATCTCGGTGGTGGCGGCGTCGGTCGCCGCCAGGACCGAGCGAATGCAAGCCTCGATCTTCTCGGCCTCGTTCAGGGTCTTGATGACGACCGAAAGCGCCGGCGGCCGGGCACCAGGATGCACGGGCCGGAGCGGGCCGGGGTGTCCCGGCGCCGCGGCGATGGCCGGGGCTGCTGTTGCGCTGTCTGGAACCATGTCTCGGCCGATCCCGCCGTAGGCGCTCCCGCGACGGGCGAGTGTCGCGTCTTAGAGGTGACGATAGATCCAGGACGGAATGTAATGCCGGCGCTTGTTGAGGACCACGCCCTGCAACTTCCCGCCGGCGGCCTCGATCTCTTCCATCGCGCGCCGGACCACGGGGACGCGGGTGCGGCCCGCCTCAACCACCAGCAGGCAGGAATCCGCGAGGCCGGAGGCGCTGACATAGCCCGCGGCACTGAGCGCCGGCGGGCAGTCGATGATGACGACGTTGAAGACGTTGCGCAGCCGGTTGAAGAGCTGCGGCAGCAGACGGAGGTCGATCTCGCTGGGATCCGAGGCGCCGTCGATCTGCAGCGAGGCGAGATCGATCGCCCCGCCGCGCGGCATCGAGAGCCGGACGGTGCGGATCGGGGCGCCCCGCGCCGCCGCCCAGAGGCTGTCCACGAAGCTGGAGCCGAAATGCTTGCTCTGGTCGGTGACCCCGCAATTGCCGTCGATCAAGAGCACGTTGTTGGTTGGCGAGCGCGACAACGAGATCGCGAGCTCGCGGGAAACCGTGGACGTGCCTTCGCCGACCTGCGAGCCGTAGATCGCCAGGATCAACGAGCCCTTCTCGACCGCATAGGCATTGACCGCCGCGGTCACGCTCAAGAGATGCCGGCCGACCTCGCTGGTGCCTTCGCGGGCAACCAGCTTCTTCTCGACGATGGTGTGCCGCTCGCGATGCTGCGGGACATGCGCCTCGCCGCCGCGGATCAGGGGCGTGGCACCAGACTGGTTCGCCGTCGAGGAGAGCGGGCCCAGTGGTTCCACCCGGTGCGGCTCCACCCGATGGGGATCGGCCCGGTGCGGTTCGGCGCGGGAGTCTGCATTCAAAGGTTCGACCGCGGCAGTCCGCTCCGACACGTTGTTTTCTTGGGCCATGATCATCCTTCGGCTGTCAAACTGCAGGGCATCCCCGCGATCCCCATGTCAGTGCGATCGGGACCTAGATCGCCTCACGCAACTCGGACTGGACGGTCCCGGAGGCGGCCAGCAGCTTGTCAAAATACGCGACCGTCGCTTCAATTCCCTGACGGAGCTGGACCCGCGGCTCCCAGTTCAGGGTCTTGCGGGCGAAGCCGATGTCCGGCTGCCGCTGCCTCGGATCGTCGGTCGGCAGGGGCAGCTGGATGATCGGCGCCCGGCAGCCCACCACCTCCCGGATGACGTCGGCCAGCTCGCGGATGGTAAATTCCTTCGGATTCCCCAGGTTCATCGGTCCCGTCACCGAGGCGTCGGTTGCCATCAACCGCAGGAACCCCTCGATCAGGTCATCAACATAGCAGAATGAGCGGGTTTGCGAACCGTCGCCATAGATGGTGATCGGACGACCCTGGAGGGCCTGGACGATGAAGTTGGAAACCACCCGGCCGTCCTGCGGATGCATCCGGGGGCCGTAGGTGTTGAAGATTCGGGCTACCTTGATCTTCAACCCATGCTGGCGGTGGTAGTCGAAGAATAGGGTCTCAGCGCAGCGCTTGCCCTCGTCGTAGCAGCTGCGCGGGCCGACCGGGTTGACGTGGCCCCAGTAGCTTTCGGGCTGGGGATGCACGTCCGGATCCCCGTAAACCTCGCTGGTCGAAGCCTGGAAGATGGTCGCGCGGACCCGCTTTGCCAGTCCCAGCATGTTGATGGCGCCATGGACGCTGGTCTTCGTCGTCTGCACCGGATCGAGCTGATAGTGGATCGGCGAGGCAGGGCAGGCGAGATTGTAAATCTCGTCCACCTCGACATAGAGCGGAATGGTTACGTCGTGCCGCAGGAACTCGAAACGCGGCTCGTTGCGCAAATGCTCGATGTTGCGCTTGCTTCCGGTGAATAGGTTGTCGGCGCATAATACATGATGGCCCTGAGCCAGGAGCCTGTCGATCAGGTGGGAGCCCAGGAACCCCGCGCCGCCAGTCACCAGAACACGTTTACGAGTCAATGCCATAACGGGCGCCCCATCGGTTCGCGGCGGAACCTGTCAAAACAGGAATGACAGCGCAAGCCCAAAGCGGTGGAGGGCAGGGCAATCGCTTGAACGGCGGCGGGCCGGGTACGGGCCCAACCGTCATGGCCGGGCGCCAGACTCTACCGGATGCACACATCGCGGAGATGACCGGTGCGCCGCCCAACCTCGTCATGCTCGGGCTTGACCCGAGCATCCGTATGGCAGCGGCCGGGGATTTCTGGCGAATTCTCGTCTTCTCGTGTCAATACGGATCCTCGCGTCAAGCGCGAGGATGACGGGTACGAACGGCCGGCGTCCCCAACGACAGTCCCAGTCCGCCTGCGGCATGCGTTTCCGCGATGTGTGAATCCGGTAGGCACAAGGCCGGACATGACGGGGAAAGGACGTAACGGCGATCCGCGCTCACGCATCGCTCTGCGGCCGGCGCGGCTTCGGCACGGTGCCGACCACGTCCTGAGCGGCCAGCCTGTCGAGTTCGGCGCGCGTCAGCCCAAGCCGGCCGCACAGAACAGCTTCATTGTCCTGTCCCAGCGTCGGCGCAACGCGGCGTATCGGATAGGCGT
>DATKNM010000592.1:0-5595 GCA_035541335.1 Binatia bacterium | reverse complement strand
TCCGCCGCCTAAGAGTCCCCTTGCCGCTTCCATCGACGGATCGAGGCCATCCCGGCAGCGCCGCCGCTCCAGCGAAGCGCAGGGAGGTCGCGATGAAGGTTCCCGGTCTATACCTGTTCTCCACCGCCACGGCGATTCTGGCGCTGACGGGCACCGCCCACGCGGGCTCGGTCGCACCGGTCGGCGGCGACGCCTTCAACGTGAAGGCCAAGGTGGACCTGAGCATCCTCACCCGCGACAACTTCATGGCGACCATCGAACCGGTGGCGAAGACCGAGACCGGCCACGAACTGGTGTTCTACGACTTCGCCGATACGCTCTGCGACCTGCTGGCGGCCGAAGTCGGCCGCTTCACCAAGGAGACCGGCATCCCGGCGAAGCATGTTTGCGTCGATGGCGACGCCGCGACCCAGCAGCTGATCGCCGCCAAGCAGGCCAATGCCGAGGCGCCGGCGGACGTGTTCTTCGGCCCCAACAACAGCATGCGGGCGATGACCGAGGCGGGCGTGGTCGCCAACATCCCGCTCGTTGACGTGCTGCCGAACGCCGCCAAGCTCGAGCCCAATGCCGCGCATATGTCGCGCGGCTTCTCGCACGGCGGCACCGTGCTGCCGTTCCACCGGAACCAGACCGTGCTCGCCTACAACTCGGCGATCGTGAAGGGCCTGCCGGACACGCTCGACGGCGTCTTCCAATACGCCAAGGACAACAACCTCAAGGTCGCGGTCACCAACCCGACCGAAGGCGGCAGCGGCTCCGGCTTCCTGGAGACGGCGATGCTCGCCTTGGCGCCGGCGGACTGCCAGAAGGACCTCTACGACTTCACGCTCTCCAAGGACCAGGCGGACGCCGTCGCCACAAAGTGCATGGCGCCCGTCGTCTCGTTCTTCAACGACCGGAAGTCGCTGATCGAGTTCACCAACAGCAATGAGGCCTCGCTGCAGGCCATCGCCAACAACGTCGCGCCGATCGCCACCGTCTGGGAGGACGACCTGTACACCCTCGCCGGCAAGGGACTGGTCCCCAAAGAGACCCGCCCTGCTCTCCTGAAGACCGGCGAGGTCGGGGACGGCGACGGCATGTTCGTGGTCGCCTCCACGCCCAGCGCCGAAGCGGCGCTGCTGCTGGCGAACTTCCTGATGAGCGACGAGGTGCAGATCAACAAGATGGAGAAGACCGGCAGCCGCACCGCGCGGCTCGACATCTCCACCGCCGGCAAGATCCCGGCCGATCTCGCGCCCTTCCTGGTGCCGGATGCGCAATACCAGGAGCGCACCAAGCCGCGGATCAACGGCCTCATCAGCGACGCGGCGGCCGATCTCTTCGTCAAGCAGGTGATCGCCCAGTAAGCGGAAATGGCCAAGCTGGAGCTGCGGGGCATCGCCAAGACCTATGGCGATGCCCCCGCCCTTTCCGGAGTGTCACTGGCCGTCGAGCCGGGGGAGTTCCTGACCCTGCTCGGCGGCTCCGGTTGCGGCAAGTCGACGACGCTCCGCATCGTCGCCGGCTTGACCGATCCCGATGCCGGCGAGGTGCTGCTGGACGGGAGATCAATCACCGACACGCCGGCGCATAAGCGCGGCATGGCCATGGTGTTCCAGAGCTATGCCCTGTTCCCGCACCTGACGGTGGCCGACAACGTGGCCTTCGGCCTCGAAATGCGGCGCCTGCCCGTGCGGGACGCCAAGGCCAAGGTCGCGCGCGCCCTCGATCTCGTGGCGCTGGGCGAGTTCGGCGGCCGCTATCCGCGACAGCTTTCCGGCGGGCAGCAGCAGCGGGTGGCACTGGCCCGCGCGCTGGTCGTGGAGCCGCATGTGCTGCTGCTGGACGAGCCCTTGTCCAATCTAGATGCGCAGCTGCGGGCGCGCCTCCGGGTCGAACTCCGGGCGCTGCAGCAGAAGCTCGGCGTCACCACGATCTACGTCACCCACGACCAGGCGGAGGCGCTGGCGCTTTCCGACCGCATCGCCTTCATGGCGGCGGGCCGGATCGTCGAGACCGGGGCGCCGGAAGCGATCTATCGCCGGCCCCAGGACCGTGCGACCGCGGAGTTCCTCGGCGCCGCCAACCTGATAGAGGGGCTGGTGATCGAGGTGGGTGCGGAGGGCTTCGCGGTGCATTCTCCGCTCGGCCGGCTGGAATTCACGCGCTTCGAAGCGCTGGCCGTCGGCGAGCGGGTGGAGATCTGCCTCAGGCCCGAGGATATCCTCCTGATGTCGGCGGACGCGCCCGACGGGCTGCCGGGTCGTGTGCGGCATGTCGCCTATCAGGGCGCCGTCACCGAATACATCGTCGATCCCGACAATGCGGAGCTGCCGTTGCAGGTCCAAGTCTCGGGACCAAGCGCCTGGCGGAACGGCGATCCGATCCGGCTGAAGCTGCCGCGGATCAGCGCCGTGCTGAAGCTCGGCGCGCCGCCGGCGATCGCGGCGCAATAGATGGCAAGCTTCGATTTCATCGTCGCGACGCCGCGACCGCATGCGGAGGAGCTCGACCGCGGTACCCGCGCGCGCAGGCAGCGGCGGCGGAAACTGCTGATCGACCTCGCGCTGCTGGTACCGGGGGCGGGATTCCTGCTGCTCGCCATGATCCTGCCGCTGGGGCAACTCATCCTGGCGAGCTTCGGCCTGTTCGGCCTCGGCGCGGCGGGTCACTTCACCCTCGACAATTACATCGCCGTCGCCGGCAACGTGCTCTTCACCAGCGCCTTCCGCTTCAGCCTGCAGATCGCGGTAGCGACCACCTTGCTGAGCCTGGTGGTGGCGACGGCGACGGCCGCCGTCTTGCAGCTCGACTTCCCGGGGCGGCGGCTGGTCGGCGCCCTCTACAAGATCCCGCTGGTGGTGCCGAGCCTGATCGCCGCCTTCCTGGTGCTGACCATGGTGGGGCCGGGCGGCATGGTCGCGAGGGTGCTGCAGCCCTATGGGATCCGCTGGCCCTCGCTGCTGCACGATCCTTCCGGCGCCGGCATCATCGTGGTGCTGCTCTGGCACAACGTCCCAATCACCATCCTGATCGTCTCGGCGGTGGCGGCGGCGATCCCGCGGCCGGTGATCGACGCCGCCCGCACATTGGGTGCCGGGCCGGTCCGGGTCTTCACCCGGGTGATCGTGCCGCTCTGCAGCCCCGGCATCTCAGCGGCGGCCCTGCTGGTCTTCATCGACGCGTTCGGGACCTATGCGATCCCGTCGCTGATCGGCCCCGCCTTCCCGCGGGCGCTCTCGGTCACCATGACATCGGAATTCCTGCTGCATGCCCGCTGGGGCACGGCCTCCGCGCTCGGCGTCGCCATGATCCTGATGACCGGGATGGTGCTCGCCCTCTATCACGCCCTGCAGGCGCGCTCGCGGCTGCTTTCCGGTGCGGTAGCGTGAACGGGCTCTGGTTCATCCGCAGCCCCCGGCTCCGCTGGCTGATCGCCGCGCTGGTGCTCTCGGCGACTCTTGTCGTCTTCGTGTTCCCGATGGTCGTGGCGGTGCTGTGGTCGCTGGTCGATCCCGCCGTCGGCTGGTTCCCCCCGCATATCGTCCCGGCAAGCCTCTCCCTCGCCAACTGGCAGGCCCTGTTCGCGGTGCCGGAGCTCTCCCAGGCCTTCGTCACCAGCTTCATCGTCGCCGTGCTGGTGACCCTGCTCTCCTTGGCGCTGGGATTTCCCACGAGCTACGCCCTCGCGCGGCGTGACCTCAAGCACCGGCGGCTGATCGAACTCCTGGTGCTACTGCCGTTGACCCTGCCGAGCGTAGTCCTGGCGACGGGGCTCGGTTCGATCTTCATCCGCCTCGGCCTTGCGCAGACGCTGCTGGGCGTCGTCCTCGCGCAATGCATCGTGGTCATGCCGTTCACCATCCGGATCCTGACCGCGACCCTCTCCGGCGTGCCCCAGGACCTGATCGACGCCGCCCGCAATCTCGGCGCGGCGCCGATCTCGGTGGCGCGGTGCGTGTTGCTGCCGATGGTGCTGCCCGGCCTCTTCGCCGGCGCCCTGCTCGCCTTCGTCGGCAGCCTCGAGGAATTCCTGCTGAGCTTCGTGGTCGGCATGCCGAAGATCGAGACCCTGCCGATGCTGCTCTGGGCCTATCTCGGCGGCCGGTCATCGATCCAGACCTATGCCGCCGTCGTCTCGCTGGTCCTGCTGATCCCGACCCTCGCCATGCTGTTCGTCGCCGAGCGCGTGCTGAAGCAGGAGCACCTCGCCGCCGGCTTCGGCAAAGGCTGATTTCCCCCTTACCCCTCAGGAGAACATGATGCTGCAGTTGAAACTCCACGCCGACCCGGAAGCCGGGCCCTTCATCTCCGCCCATCGCGGCTTCTCGGCGAGCGCGCCGGAGAACACGCTGCCGGCGCTGGAGGCGGCGCTTACGGCAGGCGCCCATGTGGCGGAGATCGACGTCAAGCTGACCAAGGACGGGCATCTGGTCCTGATGCACGATTCCGACGTCGATCGCACCACCGACGGCGAGGGCCAGGTCATCGACATGACACTGGAGGAGATCGGCAAGCTCGATGCCGGGCGCTGGTTCGACCGCCGCTTCGCCCGCACCAAGGTGCCGACGCTCGACGAGGTGCTGGCCTGGAGCCGCGGCCGCCTCGGCCTGCTCGTCGAGATGAAGGACTTTCCGGAGCGCGACCCGCGCTTCATCCCGACCCTGATCGAGACCATCGAGCGCAACAACGCCGCCGGCTTCGCCATCCCCGCCGGTTTCGACCACAAGACCACCGCCGAGATCCATCGCCTGCGCCCCGACTGGACCCTGGAGATGATCATGAGCTGCCGCCTCGCCGACCCGGCCCATGCCGCCAAGGCGGCCGGTTGCACCCTGGTCTCGCTGGAGCCGCAATTCGCCGTCGCCGAGGACATCCCGGCGATGCATGCAGCGGGACTCTCGGTGCTGACCACCGTCACCTCCATCTCCCACGGCCGCGAGCTCTACGACATGGGCATCGATTTCTTCGAGGCGGACGACGTCTCGCTCGCCCGCGCCGCCCTCGCCGCCTGCATGGGTGAATAGAAATGGATGATGCTGCGTCCGTTGCCCGTGCCATTGACGACCAGGCGCTGGAGCAACGTTTCCTGGCGGCCCAGGCCATCGCCCGCAAGGCCGGTCGGCTGGCCCTCAAGTACCGCGCGGCACCGGAGACACTCGGCACCACACTCAAAGGTCCGCAGGATTTCGTGACCGAGGCCGACCGGGCGGTGGAGCGGCTGATCCGCGCGCGACTGGAAGCGGCCTTCCCGGAGGATGCGATCATCGGCGAGGAATATGCCCCGACCGGCGCGGTCACGGAAAATCCTGTGATCTGGGCCATCGATCCGATCGACGGCACGGCGAACTTCGCCGCCGGTCGCCACGACTGGTGCGTCTCGATCGGCGCCATCGTCGCCGGCCGGCCGGAGATCGGCGTCATCCATCACCCGGCGCTGGACGATCTCTATGCCGCCCGGCGTGGGCGCGGGGCCACGCGCAACGGCACGCCGATCGCGGTCCGCGATGTCCCCAGTCTCGCGGATGCGACGCTGTGCCTCGAATATTCGGTGGGGACGCCGATCGACCGCTATCTCGGCATGCTGGAGCCGCTGCTTCGCGCCGGCGGGGA
>DATKNM010000591.1:0-8275 GCA_035541335.1 Binatia bacterium | reverse complement strand
GAAGGTGTCGGTCAAGGCCTTGCGGAAGGATTCCGAGACCTGGGAGAGCGGCACGCGATCCTGCGGGCGCTTGGGTCCGGCGAGGCTGGGCTCGACGGTCGCGAGGTCGAGGCTGAGGGAATCGGTGAAGACCGGATCCGGAGTCTTCTTGTCGCGCCACATGCCCTGGGCCTTCGCGTATTTCTCCACGAGGGCGATGCGGTCCGCCTTGCGGCCGGTGGCCTTCAGATAGCGGATGGTCTCCGCGTCGATCGGGAAGAAGCCGCAGGTCGCGCCATATTCCGGCGCCATGTTGGCGATGGTGGCGCGATCGGCGAGCTGCAGGTCCTCGAGGCCGGGGCCGTAGAACTCGACGAACTTGTTGACGACGCCCTTCTTGCGCAGCATCTCGGTGACGGTGAGCACGAGGTCGGTGGCAGTGGCACCTTCCTTCAGCTTGCCCATCAGCTTGAAGCCGACGACTTCGGGGATCAGCATCGAGACCGGCTGGCCCAGCATCGCCGCTTCCGCCTCGATGCCGCCGACGCCCCAGCCGAGCACGGCAAGGCCGTTGACCATGGTGGTGTGGCTGTCGGTGCCGACGAGGGTGTCGGGATAGGCGACATTGCGCGCGGCGCCGGCCTTCTTGCCTTTAGCCGCGGGCGCCGCTTCCTTCGCGGTCCACACCACCTGCGCCAGATGCTCGAGATTGACCTGGTGGCAGATGCCGGTGCCGGGCGGCACCACGCGGAAGTTCGCGAAGGCGCTCTGGCCCCAGCGCAAGAAGGCATAGCGCTCGCCGTTGCGCTCGTATTCGAGATCGACGTTCTTCTTGAAGGCGCCGGCGCCGGCGAAGAAATCCACCATCACCGAGTGGTCGATCACGAGGTCGACCGGCGAGAGCGGGTTGATCCGGGTCGCATCGCCGCCGAGCTTCTGCATCGCCTCGCGCATGGCGGCGAGGTCGACCACCGCAGGGACGCCGGTGAAGTCCTGCATCAGCACCCGGGCCGGGCGATAGGCGATCTCCCGATCGGACCGCCGGTCCTTCAGCCAGCGAGCAATCGCCTTGATGTCCTCGACCTGGACCGTGCGCCCATCCTCGTGGCGCAGCAGGTTCTCCAGGAGGACCTTCATGGAATTGGGCAGCGTCGAAAGGTCGCCGAGGGTCTTCTCCGCGGCTTTCAGGCTGAAATAGTCATAGGAACGCGACCCGACTTTCAGGGTCTTGCGGGTCTTCAGGCTGTTCAGTCCGGCAGGCAAGGCACGTCTCCCGATGCTGTCGCGCCCGCTCTTGGTCCCGTCCAGGCTGCGCGTGGTGGAAACCGGACCGGGCCAGGAGGGATCAGGACGGCGAATCGGCGCTGGGACGGCCGATCGGCCCGGGTCGTCAACTCGTATATCACGCGATTGATACGCCGAGGGAGAGGCTTTGCGAACCAAGGAAAAAATCGTGCTAGACCAAGGTTCTCGCAGTCTGCTGCAGGCGCGAAATCACAATTTTGCCGTATTCCGGTCTTATTGCAGCCCCAGGACGTTGCGACCGTCGGCGCGGACAGAGATCATCCCCTCTGTTTGAACGGTGCCGGCCCACCGTCGTGATGCCCCTGACCGACGGCGATCCTTCGGTATCGCCGGAAGAGGCCGAACGGGTAGCGTCGTGTTACCCCCGAGCGACGCTCCCGGACCGGGTTCGACGCCGCGCCCACCCCATCCCCTTGGGGCGCGGCGTCGGCCCACTCCATCTTCCCCCACCCCACTTCCTTTCCCGGGCTCCCATCCCAAGCTAGTCTCGCGGCGACGATTCGCGGAGCGCCGGATATTCCCCCAATGCCTCTCTTCCCCGATGCCCCTCTTCCAAGGTGACGATCTCGCATGCCGGCGCGGCGAGGCGCTGATCTTCGAGGCGGTGGATTTCGCACTCGAGCCCGGTGAGGCGCTCTGGCTCGCCGGACCCAACGGCAGCGGCAAGTCGAGCCTGCTGCGGTTGATGGCGGGCCTCCTGAAGCCGATCGCGGGCAGGATCACCTGGGACGGCCGCGAGATCGGCAAGGATGCGGAGGCGCACCGGGCGCGGCTCCGCTATCTCGGACATCTCGATGCCGTCAAAGCGCATCTCAGCGTCACCGAGAACCTGCTCTTCTGGGCGGAGTATTGGGGCCTCGCGCCGAATGCGGCCGGCCCTGCGCTGTCACGGCTCGGCCTTGCTCACCTGAAGGACGCGCCGGCGCGCCAACTTTCCGCCGGACAGCGGCGAAGGCTGGGCCTCGCGCGTCTTGCGCTGGGCCCAGTGGCGCTCTGGCTGCTGGATGAGCCCTCGGCGGCGCTCGATGCCGCCGGCGTCGATCTGCTGGCGACGCTGATCGACGAATGCCGCGCCCAGGGCGGGATCGTGGTCTATTCCAGCCATGACACGCTGCCGGTCGCCGATGCCCATAAGCTCACGCTCGCGCCTCTCTCTTTAGACATCGGGATCGCATGACCGCCTTTGCCGTCCTCATTCGCCGCGATCTCCGGCTCGGCCTGCGCCAGGGCGTCGATGCGCTGGTGGTGGTGCTGTTCTTCCTGGTCGCGGGCGCGCTCTTTCCGTTCGCGATCGGCCCCGAGCCCGAGCGCCTCTCGCATCTTGCGGGCGGCGTCGCGCTGGCGATGGCGGCGCTGGCGGCGCTGCTCTCCCTCGACCGGCTCTACCAGACCGATTTCGAGGACGGCAGCTTCGACCAGATCATGCTCTCCGGCCTGCCGCTGGAGCTGGTGGCGGTCGCGAAGGCGGTGGCGCACTGGCTTCTGACCGGCCTGCCGCTGCTGGTGGCAGCACCCGTCCTCGCGCTGATGCTGCGGCTGCCAGCGGCGGGACAGGGACCGCTGCTGCTCTCGCTGGCGCTCTCGACGCCGATCCTCAGCCTCTTGGGCGGGCTCGGCGCGGCCTTAACCCTCGGCGCCCGGCGCGGCGGCGTGCTGCTGACCTTCCTGGTCCTGCCGCTCTATGTGCCGGCCCTCGTGCTCGGCGCCGCCGGCCTCGACGGCAGCCTGACCGGCGCCGGCGGAACTCCCCACTGGCTCATCCTCGGCGGCCTCGACATCGCCGCGCTCGCCCTCTGTCCCTGGGCGACGGCCGCCGCCCTCAGGGAAGCAAATGCGTAAAACCGATGGGCGGCCGGAATAAGGTCGATTCCGGGGTCAAAGGGGACCCGAATCGGGCAAAATCCGACCGCATTTTGATCTGCCCCAATGACAGGTAAGCCTTTTGGATCTAGCCCGAATTTTTGCAAAATGGGAAATTTGCCACTATCTGTGGCATCATCGCCACAGTCGATGGTTTTCCTGCACAGCGCACTGTAAAAAACGGAATCCCCATGGATTCCGCCGTTTGAATTGGCTTATCTTTCCCCGTGTCCAGCGGTTAATGCGCCCTTGGTGGGCATGCCGCGGCAACGCCTATGACCGAAGATTGTCCCAGGGGGTCTTACACCATGATTCGCGATTTCAAGCTGCTTATGCTTGGTTCCTGCTGCCTCGCCTTGACGGCGTGCGCGGCTCCGAACCGTGAGCCCGATCTCTCCAACATCAAGTCCAACGTCGACCAGACCCGCGAAGGCGACTTCGGGGACTTCCTGTACAACCTGGTCGAAGCCGAGGACAAGGCCCGCGAGGCCGAGGACATCAAGGCGAGCCTCGATGCCGACGCGCCGTACCTCTACACGAACCTGCCGCTCCGCAAGAAGGGCGTGCAGCTTTCGGAAGAGGCGTTGGATCACCGCAAGAAGGCCGAAGCAGCGCTCAACCGGATCCTCGATCCGATCCGCGCCCGCCTCGCCTATCTGGAATCGCTGCACGTCCCGCAGGACGTCGGCCCGATGAAGGCGTCGATCTACTTCGCCACCGGCAGCTCGCGCATCACCAGCGAGGAAGCCGGCAAGCTGGCGCAGATCGGAAACTTCCTCAGCCAGTACCCGATCTCGCACATCCAGATCGACTGCTACACCGACACGAAGGGCTCGACCGGCGCCAACAAGGAACTGGCGCGCCGTCGTTGCGCTTCGACCGTCGATGCGCTCAAGAAGGCCGGCGTTCCGCTGGCGGCGACCGTCGCCACCGACGCGGTCGGCGAGCCGAAGGACGCGCCGGACAACGTGGACAACCAGGAGAATCGCCGCGTCGATATCATGGTTGCCCCGCACGGCACCTACAACAAGGGCATGTAGTCGCCCTTCTGCGGGATCCGCTCCGGCGGGTTTCGCGGGAAGCCTTCGAAACGGGCGCCACCCCTGGGTGGCGCCCGATTTCTTTTGTGGATTCGGAATACGGCCTCGCGACCGATCGTCCCATGGGATCCTGACCGCGCGATCCCGCGGCCCCGGCCACGACCATTTGACCTTGATCACTGTTGCCGCGGGGCCGATCCCTGTATAACTCCCCGCCATGCACAGATTTGCCAATCCCGGCAGGTTCTTACGCATCGCTGACCGGGTCCTGCCCTGGCTCGGCGCCGCGACCCTGCTCGGCTTCGTCCTCGGGCTCTATTTCGCGCTGATCGGCTCGCCGCCGGACTACCAGCAGGGCGAGACCGTGCGGATCATGTACGTCCACGTGCCCGCGGCCTGGATCGCCATGTTCGCCTATTGCTGGGTCGGTGCGGCTTCCGCGGCGGCGCTGATCTGGCGTCATCCGCTGGCCGACGTCGCCGCCGAGGCGGCCTCGCCGGTCGGCGCCGCCTTCACGCTGCTGGCGCTGGTCTCCGGCTCGCTCTGGGGCCGGCCGATGTGGGGCGCCTATTGGGTCTGGGATGCGCGCCTGACCTCGTTCCTGCTGCTGCTCTTCCTCTATCTCGGGCATCTCGCGCTGCTGAACGCATTCGACGACAAGAGCCGCGGGCGGCGCTCGGCGGCGGTGCTGGCCGTGGTCGGCCTGATCAACGTGCCGATCATCAAGTTCTCGGTCGATTGGTGGAACACGCTGCACCAGCCGGCGAGCATCTTGAAGATGGGCGGCCCCTCGATCGACCCCGCGATGCTGCGGCCGCTGCTCATCATGGCGGTCGCCTGCCAGTGCTACTTCTTCCTCGTGACCTTCATGCGCATGCGGGCGATGCTGCTGGAGGCGCGGCAGCGCAATCTCGCCTATCGCCGCAATCCCGTGACCACGCGCACGCGCCAAACCATGGCCGGCGGCGGCAGCGCGAATTCCGGAAGCGTCGGCACATGAACCTCGCCCAGTATTTCGCCATGGGCGGCTATGCCGCCTTCATCTGGCCGAGCTATGCGCTGGCGGTCCTGCTGCTGGTCGGCGTCTTTCTCCTGGCACAGAGGCGCCTCAACGCCGCGGAGACGGCGCTGGGGCGCGATGAGAATCCGGCGAAGGACCCGGAACAATGAAGCAGCGGATGAAGCGGAAGACGCTGCGGCTCTACCTGGTGATCGCGACGCTCTGCCTGCTCGGCCTCGCGGTCGGCCTGACGCTCTACGCCTTCCAGAGCCGGATCGTATTCTTCTTCAGCCCGACCGAGGTCGCCGCGCACAAGCCGGATGTCGGCCAGGTGGTGCGGCTCGGCGGGCTCGTCGAGGCCGGCAGCGTGCAGAAGGCCGGCGACGGCGCCACCACCAACTTTCGCGTCACCGACCTGAAGAACACAGTGACGGTGAGCTATCGCGGCGTGCTGCCCGATCTCTTCCGCGAGGGCCAGGGCGTCGTGGTCGAGGGCAGCTACGGCGCCGACGGCAATTTCGCCGCCAGCGAAGTGCTGGCCAAGCACGACGAGAAGTACATGCCGCCCGAAGTCGCGAAGGCGTTGAAGGAATCCGGCCGCTGGCAGGAGGGCGAGAACGGCCAGCCGGTGAGCACGACCGGCAACACATCGGGCACATCCGGCGCGACGGGAGCCGCCAATCCATGATCGCCGAGATCGGACATTACGCCCTGGTGCTGGCTTTCGCTCTTGCCCTGGCGCAATCGGTGCTGCCGATGATCGGCGCCCAGCGCGGCATCCGGCCCTGGATGGCCTTTGCCCGCCCGGCGGCCTTCGCCCAGCTCGCTTTCGTCGGCCTCGCCTTCCTGATGCTGGTCGCCTGCTTCGTGCGCTCAGACTTCTCGGTCGCCATCGTCTATGAGCATTCCCATTCGCTGCAGCCGCTGATCTACAAGATCGCCGCGACCTGGGGCAATCACGAGGGCTCGCTGCTCCTGTGGGTGCTGATCCTCGCGATCTTCGGTGCCCTCGTCGCCCTCTTCGGCGAGAACCTGCCGCCGCGGTTGAAGGCCCGCGCCTTGAGCGTGCAGGGGATGATCGGCTTTGCCTTCCTCGCCTTCATGCTCTTCACCTCGAGCCCGTTCGAGCGCCTCAACCCGGCGCCGCTGGAGGGCCAGGAATTGAACCCGCTGCTGCAGGATCCCGGCCTCGCCATGCACCCGCCGATGCTCTATCTCGGCTATGTCGGCTTCTCGATGACCTTCTCCTTCGCCGTCGCCGCCCTGATCGAGGGCCGGGTCGATGCCGCCTGGGCGCGCTGGGTCCGGCCCTGGACGCTGCTCGCCTGGACGACGCTGACTGCCGGCATCTTCCTCGGCGCGCACTGGGCCTATTACGAATTGGGCTGGGGCGGCTGGTGGTCCTGGGACCCGGTCGAGAACGCCTCTTTCATGCCCTGGCTGGTCGGAACGGCCTTGCTGCATTGCGAGACCGTGGTCGAGAAGCGCGACGCCTTGAAGGTCTGGACCATCCTGCTCTCGATCGTCGCCTTCGGCTTCAGCCTGATCGGCACCTTCCTGGTCCGCTCCGGCATCATCACCTCGGTCCACGCCTTCGCCCAGGACCCGGCGCGCGGCCTCTTCATCCTCGCGATCTTCGCGGTCGCCTTGGGCGGATCCTTCACCCTCTTCGCCTGGCGGGCGCCCCAGCTACAGCCGGGTGGCCTCTTCGCCCCGATCAGCCGCGAGGGCGCGCTGGTCTTGAACAACCTCCTGCTCGGCGTCGGCGCCGGCACGGTCCTCATCGGCACGCTCTATCCGCTCGCGCTCTCGGTCATCACCGGCGGCACGGTTTCGGTCGGCGCGCCCTGGTATGCCTCGACCTTCGTGCCGCTGATGATGCCGATGGTGCTGCTGATGGCGATCGGCCCGCTGCTGGGGTGGAAGCGCGGCGACCTCCCGGGCGCGCTGCAGCGGCTTGCCGTGGCCGGCCTGCTCGCTTTGGTCGCGGCGGGCCTGGTCTACCGCCAGGAAACCGGCGGATCGGTCCTGGCGCCGCTCGGCATCGCCCTCGGCGTCTGGCTCTTCCTCGGCACGCTGATGGAATGGATCGAGCGGGTGAAGCTGTTCCGCGCGGCGCCGCGGGAGAACTGGAACCGCGCCCGGCACCTGCCGCGCGCCGCTTATGGCATGACCCTCGCCCATCTCGGCCTCGCCGTCGCCATCGTCGGCATGACCGCCTCCTCGGCCTGGAAGGTCGAGAGCGTGCAGGTGATGAAGCCCGGCGACGACATCACCATCGGTGACTTCGCC
Organism: Binatia bacterium; assembly: GCA_035541335.1. Classification (GTDB taxonomy): domain Bacteria; phylum Pseudomonadota; class Alphaproteobacteria; order Dongiales; family Dongiaceae; genus Dongia. Next base: position 799 of record DATKNM010000591.1, on the reverse strand, counting down.
TATCGCTTCGACGGCGTCGCGCCGGCGCAGGGCCCCAATTACATCGCCGAGCGCGCGACCTTCACCGTCACCCGCGACGGCAAGCCCTACACCATGCTCTACCCCGAGCGCCGGCAATACGAGGTGCAGGAGCAGCCGACCACCGAGGCGGCGATCCAGTCCAGCATCCGCGGCGACATCTATGCGGTGATCGGCGACCATGCGGGCCCCCAATCCTGGACGGTCCGGATCTACCACCAGCCGCTGGTGCCCTGGATCTGGGTCGGCGGCCTGCTGATGGCGCTGGGCGGGCTCACCTCATTGAGCGACCGGCGCTACCGGATCGGCGTCCCGAACCGTCTTCCCGTGGTGCAGGCGACCGGAGCCTGATCGAATATGCCTCTCGATTGAACATGACACTCCGTCGCGCGCTCTATGCCTTGCCGGTCATCCTGATCGGCCTCTTCGCCTATCTCGCCTGGCTCGGCTTGGCACCCGACCGCGATCCCTCGGCGCTGCCCTCGGCATTGGTCGGAAAGCCGGTGCCGCAATTCAGCCTGCCGCCGCTCGACGGCGCGGCGGACAAGCTCTCCAGCGCCGATGTGACCGGCCACGTGACGGTGCTCAACTTCTTCGCCTCCTGGTGCCTCCCTTGCAAGGCGGAGCACCCGCTGCTGTTTTCCCTCGGCCAGGATTACGGCGTGCCGGTCTACGGCATCGCCTTCAAGGACCGGCCGGAGGACACCGCCGCCTACATCAAGGAAATGGGCTCGCCGTACAAGAAGATCGGGCTCGACGTCGACGGCCGGGTCAGCATCGA
>DATKNM010000590.1:0-2152 GCA_035541335.1 Binatia bacterium | reverse complement strand
GGTCGCCGCGGTCGACGGGATCGGCTTCACGGTGAAACGCGGCGAGACCGTGGCCCTGCTCGGCGGCAACGGCGCCGGCAAGACCACCACCATCTCCATGCTGCTCGGCCTGCTGCGGCCGACCCGCGGCACGGTCCACCTCTTCGGTCTCGACATCGCCCGGCATCGGCATCGCGTGCTCGGGCGGATGAACTTCTCCTCGCCTTATGTCGAGCTGCCGCACCGCCTGACCTTGCGACAGAACCTGATGGTGTTCGCCAAGCTCTACGGCCTCGGCGACGCGCGGGCGCGGATCGCGGCTCTGGCCGACGCCCTGGAGCTCGACCAACTGATGGACCGCAAGGTGGGGTCGCTCTCCGCCGGGCAGAAGACCCGCGGCGCGCTCGCCAAGGCGCTCATCAACCGGCCCGACCTGCTGCTGCTGGACGAGCCCACCGCCTCGCTCGATCCCGACACCGCCGACTGGGTCAGGCACTACCTCGAGCGCTACCAGCAGGAGACCGGTGCGGCGATCCTGCTCGCTTCGCACAACATGGGCGAGGTCGAGCGCCTCGCCGACCAGGTGCTGATGATGCGCCAGGGGAAGATCGTCGATTCCGGCTCGCCCCAGGACCTTCTCTTCCGCTACAGCCGGCAGAATCTGGAGGAGGTGTTCCTCGACATCGCCCGCGATCGCCGCGCCAACGGCCAGGCCGAGCCCGCCACTCTGGAGACCGGCCTATGACCGCCATGACCGAAGAGCGCGCGCCAGGGCAAGCGCCTGAAACACCGCCGGCGCCCGCCTGGTTCTCCTTCGGCCGGGTCGCCGCCATGTGCCTGCGGCACTTCTACGTGCTGAAGGGCTCGTGGCCGCGCCTGATCGAGATGGCCTACTGGCCGACCATGCAGATGATCATCTGGGGTTTCTTCTCGACCTTCCTCTATCGCAACTCGACCTGGATCGCGAGCGCGTTCGGGGTGCTGCTGGCGGCGGTGATGCTGTGGGACGTGCTGTTCCGCGGCCAGCTCGGCTTCTCGCTCTCGTTCCTGGAGGAACTGTGGTCGCGGAACCTCGCCAACCTCTATTGCAGCCCGCTGACGCCGGTCGAGCACGTGGTCTCGCTGCTGGCGATGGCGCTGATACGCGCCCTGATCGGCGTGCTGCCGGCCATGGTGCTGGCGATCCCGTTCTATCACTTCTCGATCTTCAGCCTGGGGCCGCCGCTCGGCGCGTTCTTCTTCTGCCTGTTGCTGATGGGCTGCAGCATGGGGATGGTGGTGACGGCGATGATCCTCCGCTTCGGGCTCGCCGCGGAGAACCTCGCCTGGTTCATCGTGTTCCTGCTGGCGCCGGTCAGCGCGGTCTATTACCCGGTCTCGATCTTGCCGTCATGGCTGCAGGCGATCGCCTGGTCGCTGCCCTCGACCTATGTGTTCGAGGGCATGCGGGCGATCATGTTCGACCACGCCTTCCGCTGGGACCTGTTCCTGGGCTCGCTCGCCTTGAACGGCGTCTTCCTGGTGATCGGGCTCGCGACCTATCTCTGGAGCTTCTCCCGCGCGCGCCAGCTTGGCCTGCTGCTGCAGGTCGGCGAATAGTCTAAGCAGATCCAATCGCAGTCACGCGTTGCTGCGGCAGGGTGACGATCGCCGTCGTGCCGATGCCGACGGCGCTTTCGAGATGGAGCGTGCCGCCGTGCAGCTCGGCGAGCTTGCGACTCAAGGGGAGGCCGAGGCCGGTGCCGCTGCTGGCGCGGTCGAGATTGCCGTCGGCCTGGACGAAGGGTTCGAAGACGCGCTCGAGATCGTGACCCGAGATGCCGACGCCGGTGTCGCGCACCATGATCACCCGGGCGCCCCGGGCGTCGACATGGGTCGAAACCTCGACCGTGCCGCCCGCGGGCGTGAACTTGATCGCATTGGAGATCAGGTTCAGCAACACTTGGCGGAGCTTGCGCTCGTCGCCCTGCAGCACCAGCCGCGGATCGATCGGCGTCGTCTTCAGCACGACGTCCTTGGTCTCGCTCTGGCCGCGGGCGATGCGGATCGCCGAGGCGATCATCGGTTCCAGTGCGAACTCCGCCTCGTCCAGCATCACGGTGCCGGTCTCGAGCTTCGAGAAATCGAGGATGTCGTTGATGATCTGCAGGAGATGGCGGCCGCTGGAGCGGAT
>DATKNM010000589.1:0-3741 GCA_035541335.1 Binatia bacterium | reverse complement strand
GGCAGCAGTTCGCGCACGTTGCGGAACGCCCAAGTGCTGAACGGATGCTGCCGCCAATTGGCGAGTGTCACCTGCTGATCCTCAGCCGGCGGGAAGGCAGCCATGATGCGATGCGAATTCATTCTTGTTCGGTCTCGATGTCAGGTCGCCACGATCCGATCCGGCTCGGGGGTTCGGCAATCAACCGGGTGGTGGAGGACGATCCACGCGGCGGCGATCTTGTCCAGTCAATCAACCCTTCGGTGGAGGCGCGGCTGAGGCGGCGCCTGGGGCGGACGCTGAGTCAACGGCGTGGTCCGGAAATTGCTTGACTAAGAGCTGTGCCTGTCCCAGCGTCGCCCGCGCGAGGACACGGCAGATGTCCCGAACGGAGTGGAATCGAGGAGGGTAGGCCATGCTAATGCTCATGGGCCGCTCGGACCCCGCAACGAGCGAAGCGGTGCATTTCGCCCAGTCCATGCTGGATGGGTCGGCGACAGCATTTTACGAAGTCGACGAGGGCTACAACCTTCGGCGTTTCCTCCTGTCCGGCATTCCGGAACCGTTTCATCGCCAGTATCTCGAGGGCATGAGCGCGTTCGACCCGCAGCATCCCCGTCATGCCGGCGGTCTCGCGGTGGCACGCCTGAGCAGGACGATGGCCGGCCGCCAGCCCGGCGAGATGGCGCTCTACCGCTCCTTCGTCGATCAGTGCGGGATTGTCGACATGATGGATTTCTTCTTCCGGCGCGACGACCAGATCGTCGCCGGCATGAGCGTCGCATGGGACAGGGACGCACGGATTCCCGAGGGTGCCGTGACCATCGCCGAAAAGATCCACCAATATCTTCAGTTCAACCTGGTCGGTCGGACATCGGCGCCCGAGCACGGCCAGCGCTATGGCCTGACCAGCCGCGAAATGGACGTGGTGCGGCTGCTGTGCTGCGGCCGGACCAATCGCGAGATCGGCGAGTGCCTGAACATCGGCCAGGCGACCGTGAAGACGCACCTGATCCACATCTTCGAGAAGCTCGGTGTCGAGACGCGCTCTGCCGTGGTGGCGCTGATGGCGCGGCCGAACTAGCGCGGCCGGCGCATCGCACAAATCAGCCCGCAAGCCCCTGGTCGATCGCGCGCGCGATCGTCCTGGCGTCGTCAGCCGTGATGATCAGGGGCGGCGACAGGATGATGTTGCTGCCGGAGACGCGCACCATCACGCCGGCATCGTAGATCGCGTCGGCAATCTTTCCGACCCGCTTCTTGTCGAGCGCCTTCTTGCTGTCGCGATCAGCGACCAGCTCGAGCGCCGCCATCAGGCCCTTGCCGCGGACGTCGCCGACGATCTCGTGCTTCTGCTTGAGGGCCGCGAGCGCCTCGTTGAGCACCACGCCGGAGGCCGCCGCCCTGGTGTCGAGCTTCAGCCGCTTAGTCTCTGCGAGCGCGGCAATGCCGGCCGCGCAGCCGACGGGATGGCCGGAATAGGTGTAACCGTGGCCGATCGAGCCGAAGCTCGTCTCGTCGCTCTCGAAAGCCTCGGCGATCGTCTCGCCGATCATGGTGGCGCCTAGCGGGAAATAGCCCGATGTAACGGCCTTCGCGATCGTCATCATGTCCGGCCTGACGTTCCACAACCGCGCGCCGGACCAGGCCCCGGTGCGGCCGAAGCCGGTAACGACCTCGTCCGAGATCAGGAGGATGCCGTAGCGGTCGCAGATCTCGCGCACCAGGCCCATGAAGCTCTCATGCGGCACGATGACGCCGCCGGCGCCGAGCACCGGCTCTATGATGAAGGCGGCGATGGTGTCGGCGCCCTGGAATTCGATCTCGTCGACGAGCGCATTGGCGCAGAGCAGCGCGAGCTTCGCCGGATCGGTCTCATTGAAGGGATTGCGATAGGTCCAAGGCGCGGGGATGTGGTAGACGCCGGGCAACAACGGCTCGTAGTTGCGGCGGAAATTGGCGTTGCCGTTGACCGACGCGCCGCCGAAATGAGTGCCGTGATAGCCCTTCTTTAGCGCCAAGAACTTGGTGCGGTCGCGCTGGCCCTTGATCTTCCAGTACTGCCGCGCGAGCCGCAGCGCGGTCTCGACGGAATCGGAGCCGCCCGAGGTGAAGAAGGCGCGCACCATGCCCTCCGGCTTGAACCATTCGGTCAGCTCATAGGCGAGCTCGATTGCCGGCCCCGTGGAGACGCCGCGAAAGCCGGAATAGTAGGGCAGCTCGTCGAGCTGGTCGGAGATTGCCTTCTTGATCGGATCGCAGCTGTAGCCGAGCGTCACGTTCCAGAGGCCGCCGACCGCGTCGAGCACGGACTTGCCTTCGATGTCGGTGACGTGGATGCCCTCGCCTTTCATGATGATGCGCGGCGGATGGTCCTGCATGTCCTTCGGATGCGCCATCGGGTGCCAGATGCGGCGGGCATTGTTCTCGATCAGGAAATTGATTTCGCGCATGGATGGGCTCCGCTTGTCGTCAGTCGAAGGCAAGGCCGAGCATCTGCAGGGCCTGCCGGTAAGAGTCCCTGGGGTATCGAACATCGAACCGGACGGTGGAAAATCCGCAGGCGATCGCCCCTTTGATGTTGCGTTCCTGGTCGTCGACGAAGACGCAAGCCTGGGGCGCGAGCCTTAGCGCGTCGCACACGGCCTCATAAGCCCGCGGGTCGGGCTTCAGGATCTTGGTATGGGTGGCATCGACGATGAGGTCGAAGTGCTCCAGCAGCGGCAGCTTACGCCGAAACTGTTCGCCATAGAACAGGTCGAGCTCGTTGGAGAGGATGGCGAGCTTGCGGCCGGCCCCTCGTGCGATCCGGGCGGCGCGCTCGGCTTCGGGGCGGATGACGAGCATCGGGTCAGCGCCGCGCGCGCGACGGACGAAGGTCTGCATGTCCCGCCAGTCCTCGCCGACGAGCCTGCCGACCTCGCGGCTGCGAGTCAGCCAATAGTCGCGCTCGGACAATTCTCCGCGCTGCATCGCCGACCAGAGCGGATCGGTGTCCTCCGCGAAAGGCCCACGCCAGGTCAGTGCCCCCTTGGGCAGACCGAGCGCGGCTTCGGTCGCATCGTGGGTTTCGAACAGGGTTTTCGAGATCACCCCGCCGAAATCCAGCACCAGCGCACTTGCAGCGGATGCGCTCATGTCTGTTCCGCCGGAACCTTGCCGGCGGCAACGACGCCCTCGGCAACCCAGCGGTCGAAGATCGCGAGCACTTTTGCGACGAAACCCTGGTGATTGATGTGGTCCTTGATCACGTGCAGCTCGACCGGCGGGCGGATCGCGGTGCGCATTTCCGCGACGAAGGCGTCGAGGCCCTCGGGGTCGTGCAGCGGCTCGCCCGCCTGGTCCCACTGCTGGATGCCGCCGACCGGGAGCACGAAGGCAACCGGCGCCGTCGCTTCCGCCAGCTTGGCCGCGATCGCGCGCGCGATCCGGCGGCGATCGTCGGGACCGGAGGTCGCCGATGCCAGCAGACGATTATGCGCGTGGAAGGGACGGTCGGAGAGCTCGGCCGGCACCGGCAGCCAAGCGGGAAAATCCACCATGTCGATGGCGCCGGGCGCCACGATCTGCGGAATGCGGTTGCGGCCCGCATTCATCAGGCGATCCGAGCCGGAGTTCACCACCGAGCCCATCAACTGGTTGGCGACCTCCTGCAGGCTGAGGTCGAGCACCGCGGCAAATCCGCCGTGCGCCGCGATCGATTCCATCGCGCGGCCGCCCATCCCGGTGGTGTGGAAAACCACGACCTCGTACCCGCGCGCC
>DATKNM010000588.1:0-2112 GCA_035541335.1 Binatia bacterium | reverse complement strand
GACCAAGAACGGCTTCCGCTGCTCGGCCGCCGATGCCTTCCTGCGCCCGGCCTTGAAGCGCGGCAACGTGAGGCTGGAGACGGATTCGATCGCGACCCGCGTATTGTTCGCCGGGAAACGTGCGACCGGCATCGAGTACCGCCGCTATGGCCATCTCTTCCAGGCGAAGGCGCGGAATTCGGTGATCCTCTCGAGCGGCGCCGTCAATTCGCCGCAGCTGCTGCAGCTCTCCGGCATCGGCCCCGGCGCGCTGCTGCGGCAGCTCGGCATCGAGGTCGTGCTCGACAACACGGCGGTCGGCGCCAATCTGCAGGATCACCTTGCCGTCACCTATTACTACAAGTCCAGGGTCCCGACCCTGAACGACGAGCTGAACTCGCTCTGGGGCCAGTTCAAGGCGGCGGCGCAGTATGTGCTCACCCGCCGCGGCACGTTGAGCCTTAGCGTGAACCAGTGCGGCGGCTTCGTGCGCTCCTCGCCGGCGGCGCCGCGGGTCGACATGCAACTCTACTTCAACCCGATCACCTATCCCTCGCCGAAGCCCGGCGAGGTGCGACGGATCGATCCCGATCCCTTCTCCGGCTTCATCCTCTCCTTCCAGCCCTGCCGCCCGACCAGTCGCGGCACCATCACCATCCGCGACGCCGGCATCGACACGCCGCCGCGGATCGCGCCCAACTATCTCTCGACCGACCAGGACATCCAGGAAGCGATCGCCGGCGGCCGGCTACTGCAGCGCCTGGAGGCGGCATCCGCCATCACGTCGATCATCCAGGAGACCATCCCGCCGGTGCTGGGCCCGATGAGCGATGCCGCGCTGCTTGCCGACTTCCGCGCCCGTGCGAGCACGGTCTTCCACCCGACCTCGACCTGCCGCATGGGCGCCGCAGCCGGCGAGGCGGTGGTCGATGCCCGCGGCAAGGTGTTCGGCATCGAGAACCTCCGGGTGGTCGATGCCTCGATCTTCCCGACCGTCACCTCCGGCAACACCAACGCCGCCACCATCATGGTCGCCCGCAAGATGGGCGCGATGATCGTCGAAGACGCGAAGTCCTGATATAACGGTGCCGCAGCACCGGGGGAGAGCCGCATGAAAATCAAAGACCTGAAGACCTTCATCGTCGGCAATCCGCCGCCGGGCTTCGGCGGGCGCTATTTCGTGTTCCTGAAGCTCGTGACCGACAACGGCATCGAGGGCATCGGCGAAGTCTATGCCGCGACCTTCGGCCCGAAGGTGGTCGAGGCGATGATCCGGGACGTGTTCGAGCGCCATGTGCTCGGCCGCGATCCCTTCAAGATCGAGCAGATCTGGCGCGAGGTCTATTCCCGCGGCTATTCCCAGCGCCCGGACATCTCGCTGATGGGCGTGCTCTCCGCGATCGAGATGGCGCTCTGGGACCTGATCGGCAAGGCGGTGGAGAAGCCGGTGCACGCGCTGATCGGCGGCAAGATCCACGATCGCCTCCGCTCCTACACCTATCTCTATCCCGACGAGAAGCAGGCGGCGGGCGACTTTTACAACAATGCCGAGGCCTCGGCGCAGCGCGCGGCGGAATACGTCGCCATGGGCTTCACCGGCATCAAGTTCGATCCGGCGGGCCCCTACACGATCTACGATCCGCACCAGCCCTCGCTCCGCGACATGGACCAGTCCGAGCTCTTCTGCAAGCGCTTGCGCGAGGCGGTGGGCAACAAGGCCGATCTCCTGTTCGGCACCCACGGCCAGTTCACCACCTCCGGCGCGATCCGCCTCGGCCGCCGCATCGAGGCCTATGACCCGCTCTGGTACGAGGAGCCGACACCACCGGAGATGCCGGAGGAGATGGCGAAGGTCGCCCGCGCCTGCAAGGTGCCGATCGCGACCGGCGAGCGCCTGACCACCAAGTACGAATTCGCCCGCGTACTGGAACTGGGCGCGGCCTCCATCCTGCAGCCGGCCCTGGGCCGGGTCGGCGGCATCTTCGAGGCGAAGAAGATCGCGGCCATGGCGGAGACCCATTACGCGCAGATGGCACCGCATCTCTATGCCGGGCCGATCGAGGGTGCGGCGAACATCCAGCTCGCGGCGACGCTGCCGAACTTCCTCATCCTGGAGAGCATCCAGACCTGGGG
>DATKNM010000587.1:0-3322 GCA_035541335.1 Binatia bacterium | reverse complement strand
AACAGCCGGTGGATGGACCGCTTCCGCAAGGAGCAGGGCGTCGATCTCTGCCCCCACGGCAAGACCACCATGAGCCCGCATCTCTTCCAGCGGCAATTGGCGGACGGCGCCTGGGGCATCACGGTCGCCAACGCCAACCAGCTCCGCATCGCGCGGGCCTACGGCGTCAATCGCGTGGTGATGGCAAACCAGCTGATCGATGCCAAGGGTGCCGGCTACGTGCTCGCCGAGTTGAAGCGCGATCCCAATTTCGACTTCTACTGCCTGGTCGATTCCGTCGCCGGCGTCGAGTTCCTGGCCGCCGCCGCCAAGGCGGCCGGAGCGGGGCGCCCGTTGCAGGTGTTGCTGGAAGGCGGCATCGCCGGCGGCCGGACCGGCTGCCGCACCCTCGAGCAGGCGGAGGCCGTGGCCGCGGCGATCCGCTCTGCAGGTCCGCTTCTCGCCTTGCGCGGCGTCGAAGGCTTCGAGGGCATCATCGACGCGGCGACGCCGGACGATCGCGCCTCGCAGGTGCGGCTGTTCCTCGACTTCCTCGGCGCCATCGCGCGCCGCGGCATCGACCAGGGCTGGTTCGCGGAAGGCGAGATCATCGTCACCGCCGGCGGTTCCGCAGAGTTCGATCTGGTGACCGAAGCCTGGCGCAACGGCGATTTCCAGAAGCCGATCCGCATCGTGCTCCGCAGCGGCTGCTATCTCACCCACGATTCCGGCATGTATGAAAGCCGGTTCCACGACATCGCCGCCCGCGCGATCGCCTCGGATGACCTGGTGGCGAACGGCCCGCGCCATGCGCTGGAAGTCTGGGCCTTGGTGCAATCGACGCCGGAGCCGGGCCTCGCGCTCGTGACCATCGGCAAGCGCGACGTCGGCTTCGATTCCGGCCTGCCGATCCCGATCGCTTTCTCCGCGAAGGGATCAACGGCGGTCCAGCCGCTGCCGGACGGCTATGAAGTCATGAAGCTCAACGACCAGCACGGCTACCTGAAATGCCCGGCGAAGTCGCCGCTGCAGGTCGGCGACCGCGTCGCCTTCGGCGTCTCCCACCCCTGCACCACCTTCGACCGCTGGCAGCTCATTTACCTGGTGGACGACGCCTATAACGTGACCGGCGCGATCCGGACGTTCTTCTAGCGTCACCCGCCGAACATCGGCCGCGGCAATCCCTTCACCCCCGGTCGCAGTGCGAACAACCCGCCCTGCTGCGGATATTTGGCGAGCACCTCCGCCGTCACGTTCGCCCGCGAGCTGGTGACATAGAGCGTGCCGAGATCGTCGCCGCCGAAGGCGACGGAGGTGACGCGGGTCGCCGGGATGGGGACCACGCAATCGACCTTGCCCGATGGGGTCAAGCGCACCACGCAGCTGCCTTCCCAGCGTGCGCTCCAGAGGCAGCCCTCGGCGTCGATGCAGGCGCCGTCGGCATAGCCGAGATCCTTCACCTCGCTGAAGACCCGCTTGCCGGATACCACGCCGCTCGAGAGATCGAAGTCGTAGGCGAAGATGGTCTCGATCAGTGTGTCGGCGACATAGAGCGTGCGGTTGTTCGGGCTCCAGGCGATGCCGTTGGTGATGCCGATGCCGGTCTCCACCGCTGTCGCCTTGAGGTCTGGCGCGATGCGCCAGAGCACGCCGGTGCTGCCCTTGATCGGGATCTCCCCGCCGTCCGGCGCCAGGTTGTTCTGCATGGTCCCCATCCAGAACCGTCCGGCGGCGTCCGGTGCGCCGTCATTGCTGCGATTGGCCGGCCGGTCGGCCTCCGGCGCCGCCACCCGTTTCAGTCCCGCGTCCGGCCGCTTCGGGTCGAAGGTGCTCAATCCGCCCTGGGATGCGATCAGCAGCGACCCGTCCTTCCGCCGCGCCATGGCGGAGATCAGCTCCGGCATCGGCCAGCTCTCGTGCCGGCCCGTTTCGGGGGTGAAGCGGTGGAGGCGGGAGGGCGGGGCGATATCCAGCCAGTAGACCGCCGCATCCTCCGGCGACCAGAACGACCCTTCGCCCAGCTTGTCCTTGGCATCCACGACGCACTGGGCCTCGTGCCGCACGGTTCGATAGCCGCTCACCCGGAACTCCCTCTGTTACGACTCAATGATAGGCCAGCAAAGGGCCAATGATGCTGCCGCTTAACCCTTGTAGCGGAAAGGAAATCCCCGCCCGAGACACACCGGAAGGTGCGGAAATTTGCCGACAATTTTAGCCAAATACCCCGCGTGATTGCGGGATTGTGACGTTCCCCACAAAGCGCCCAATCCTCGGCTTCAATCCCCGTTAACTCTATTGAACTCCCCGGCCGCTCCGTCCATGTCAACCGCAGAAGGAGAGACTGCCATGCCCAACTATGAAACTTACTATGACGTGCTGCGGGAGAATTCGGTTCGACGCAACGTCTTTGGTGGCTCGGTGGTGACCCTGCTCGTGCTGGCGGCTGCCCTGGCGGTCGCTTCGCTGCTCTGACCCCTCAACCACCCTCGGCGTCCAGTTTCGCATTGGACCACGTGACCACGACCCCGCTGGCGACGATGACCAGGATGCCGAGCCAGACGATCGGCGCCGGCCAGTCGCCGAACACGATCAGCCCGAAGAAGATCGCCGAGACGATTTCGGCATAGCCGTAGGGGGCAAGCTGCGCCGCCGTCGCCATGCGATGCGCCGTGATCAGCAGCATGTGGCCCGCCGCGGCGATCACGCCCAGCAGCACCATCCAGCTCCATTGCATCGCCGACGGCGCCTGCCACAGCAGCGGCACGGCGAAGCTGTAGAGCACGACTCCCGTCAGCGCCGAGATGACGCCGGTGACGAGGCTCGGGTCGTGGCCCGCGAGACGCCGCGTCGCCATCATGCCGAAGGCATATCCCGCGCCGGAGAGCAGGGCGAAGAGATCGCCGAGATAGATCTCCGATTGCGGGATCGTCACATTGGCCGCCGGATGTTTCGAGGCATAGATCACCAGCAGCGCACCGGCGAAGCCGGCGATGACCATCGCCCAGCGCAGGGCGCCGATCCGCTCGCCCAAGACCGCCGCCGAGGTCAGCAGGATGATCAGCGGATAGATGAAGAAGACCGCCATGGTATCCGCCAAAGGCAGCCTCGCGATCGCCAGGAAGAAGGCGAAGGCCGAGCCGGCGAAGAGCAGGCCGCGCAGGAGTTGCAGTCCCGGCCGCGCCGGCCGGAACACGCCGCGCCCGTACTTTGCGAAGGCGAAGGGCGCGATGGCGAGGACGTAGAACAGGAACCGCGCCCAGACGATCTCCACCGTCGGCAGATGCTCGTGCTGGGCGAGGTACTTCGCGATCGCATCCATGCCCGGCAGCATGGCGAGGCCGGC
>DATKNM010000586.1:0-8491 GCA_035541335.1 Binatia bacterium | reverse complement strand
AGCTTCGTCTGATTCTCGGCGCTCGCTCCGGCAATGATCTCGTGGGTTGCGCTGACCCAGGCGCCGAGCGATGCGCCGAGCGTGCAGACCGGCCAGTCGCTGCCCCAGACCACGCGGTCCCAGCCGAAGGAGTCGATCACGCGCTCGACGAAGGGGCGGAGGTCGTCGGTCTTCCAATTTCCCGGCGCGGCGGTGGCGATGATGCCGGAGATCTTGCAGGCGACATTGGGCTCGCCAGCGATCGCGCGCATGTCGGCGCGCCACTGCGCGGTGGGCGGCGCCTTCACGTCCGGCGCGCCGCCGCAATGGTCGAGGATGAACTGCACCTCCGGACAGGCCCGGGCGATGCGGTGGGCGAGCGGAAGCTGGCGCACCTGCACGCAGAGGTCGAAGCTGAGCTTCAGGGGCGCGAGGCGCTTCAGGTTCTCGGTGAAGATCGGCGCCTGGCTCAGCGCATCGGGCGAGGTGTGCAGGATGCGGCGGAAGCCGCGGACCTTCGGGTTGGCGGCGAGCCGTTCGAGCTCGGCCGGAAAATCCCGGCTCTCCGGCCGGCAGGAGGAGATCGCGGCGATCACCTTGCCGCCGAGCCCGGTGACGAAATCCGTCTCGCGCTCGATCTCGGCTTCCGCGACATCGACCTCCATGTGGAGCGCCTGCGCGATCCCGGCCGTCGCGGCCTCCCGCGCATACGTCTCCAGATGGAAGTTGCGTTTCAGCGCCGGCACGCCGTCCAGCCAGGGATAGGCGAAGCGGTCGAGATAGATGAGGTGGAGATGGGTGTCGAGGATCGGGATCAAGAGGGCAGCCGGTCGAGATGACAGGCCGCAATATGCAGCAGCCCGCGCTCGGTGAGCAAGGGCGGCTCGACCCGGCAGCGTTCCATCACGTAGGGACAGCGCGGATGGAACGGACAGCCGCTCGGCACCGCCAGCGGGCTCGGCAGCTCGCCGCGCACGGCATCGACCACCGAGCGCCGTGCGGGGTCGAGCTCCGGTGCGGCCTTCAGGAGCGCCGCGGTGTAGGGATGGGCGGGGCGGCTGAACAAGATCTCGGTCTCGGCCAGCTCGACGATCGCGCCGAGATACATGACCGCGACCCGGTGCGAGATGTGCCGCACCAGGCGGAGGTCGTGGGCGATGAAGAGCACGGTCAGGTGCAGCCGCTCCTGCAGCTCCAGCAGCAGGTTGATCACCTGCGCCTGGACCGAGACGTCGAGGGCCGAGACCAGCTCGTCGGCGATCAGGCACTCCGGCTCGACGGCGAGCGCGCGGGCGATGCCGATTCGCTGGCGTTGGCCGCCGCTGAACTCATGCGGATAGCGCTCGGCGGAATCGCTCGGCAGGCGCACCAGGTCGAGGAGTTCGACGACCCGCGCCGCAACGCCGGCGCCTTCCCGGAGCTTGTGGAAGCGGATCGCCTCGGCGAGGGTCTGGCCGACGGTCATCCGCGGATTCAAGGAGGAATAGGGATCCTGGAACACCATCTGCACGCGGCGGTGATAGGCGCGCCGTGCGGCGCCTTCGAGCGCCAGGACATCGGTGCCGGCATAGTCGACGCGCCCGGCATCCGGCTGGTGCAGGCGCACGAGGCAGCGGGCAAGGGTGGACTTGCCGCAGCCGGATTCGCCGACGATGCCGAGGGTCTCGCCGCGCCGGACCGCGAAGCTGACGCCGTTCAGGGCGTGGACGATCTGCTGCGGCCGTCCGGCCAGCCGGTCGGCGGCGGAACGCTTGCGGGCGAACCGCATCTCGAGGCCGGCGACAGTGATGAGGGCGCCGCTCTCCGCGTTCATGACGCCTTCGCCACGTCAGCGTGATGGATGCAGGCGGCACGATGATCGGCGTCGATGGCGACCAGCGGCGGCTTCGCCGCGTTGCAGGCCTCCGTCATGAACCGGCAGCGCGGCGCGAAGGCGCAGCCCGGCGGCAGCTGGAACAGCAGCGGCGGCTGGCCGGAGATGGAACTCAAGGGCTGCCGCACCAGGTCGCCGCGCGGCACCGAATTGAGGAGTCCGAGCGTATAGGCATGGCGCGGCGACTTGAACAAAGCCGTCACCGGGCCGGTTTCCACGATGCGTCCGGCATACATGACGGCGAGGCGGTCGCAGGTCTGGGCGATGACGCCGAGATCGTGGGTCACCAGCACCACGCTCATGTTCATTTCGCTGCGGAGACGCAGGATCAGCTTCAGGATCTGGTCCTGGATGGTGACATCGAGCGCCGTCGTCGGCTCGTCGGCCAGCAGCAGCTTCGGATTGGAGGCGAGGGCGATGGCGATCATCGCCCGCTGGCGCATGCCGCCGGAGAACTGGTGCGGGTAGTCGTCGAGCCGGGATTTCGCCGCCGGGATGCCGACATGGTCCATCAGCTCGACGGCGCGCTTCTCGCGGCCCGCGGCGTCGAGGGTGGTGTGCTCCTTCAGGTTCTCCCGGATCTGCATGCCGACGGTCAGGACCGGATTGAGCGCCGTCATCGGCTCCTGGAAGATGATGCCGATCTCGCCGCCGCGGACGCGGCGAAGCTCGCCTTTGGGCAGGGTCATCAGGTCCTTGCCACGCCAGAGCACCTGGCCGGTGGCCTGGCCCGGCGCGCGGATCAGCCCCAGGATGGCGCGCAGGGTCACACTCTTGCCGGAGCCGGATTCGCCGGCGATTCCCAGCACCTCGCCGGACCGCACGTCGAGATCGACGCCGTCCACCGCGACCAGCGCGCCGCGTGTGGAGCCGAAGGCGACACGCAGATTCCGGATCGAGAGCACTGGTTCGGTCTGGACATTCTGCGCGGTGAAGGCGCCGGCATTCATGGCGGTCACCCGCGCCGCCGCAGGATGTCGGCGAGCCCGTCGCCGACCAGGCTGAAGCCGACGCCGGCGAGCACGATGGCGATCCCGGGGAAGACCGACATCCACCAGGCGGTGCTCATGAAGTTCTTGCCGTCGGCGATGATGACGCCCCATTCCGCCGTCGGCGGCTGGGCACCGAGGCCGAGATAGCCGAGGCTGGATCCGAGCAGGATGTCGAGCGCCATGTCGGTCATCCAATAGACCACGATCGGCGTGATCGCGTTCGGCAGCAGGTGGCGGAAGATGATCCGTGGCTCGGTATAGCCGAGCACCCGGGCCGCGGCGGCGTAGTCGCTCTGCTTTTGCACCTGGACGTCGGCGCGCATGAGCTGCGCATAGAACACCCAGCCGACGATGCTGACCGCGATATACATGCATTTGAGGCCGAGGCCGATCACCGGGCCGAGCATGGCGATGAGGGCGATCACGATCACCAGGAACGGGAAGGAGATCAGCAGATCGACCATTCGCCCGAAGACCGCGTCGAGCCAGCCGCCGTAATAGCCGACCAGGGCGCCGATGAAGGTGCCGAAGATGAGCGGGAAGAGGGTGCTGAAGATCGCGATCTGCATGTCGATCCGGGTGGCCCAGATCGTGCGCGAGAGGATGTCGCGGCCGAAATTGTCGGTGCCGAAGGGATGCATCCAGCTCGGCGGATGCATGATCGCCTGGTAGTCGAAGGCGAGTGGGTCGTAGGGGGCGAACCAGCCGGGGACGATCGCCAGCACGATGAAAGCGACCATCAGGACGATGCCGATCGCGAAGGAAATTCGCCGCCTGCGCGGGCGGCGAGCGATTATGGCCTTGGTAAGAGGCAGGGCCAGCGTCATCGCCGGCCGATCCTGGGATCGAGGCTCGCCTGCACCATGTCGGTGATCAGGAAGATCAGCGAGACCAGCAAGGCGAGGGCGAGGGTCAGGCCCTGGATCACCGGATAGTCGCGGCCGTAGATGGAATCGATCAGCAATCGCCCCACGCCGGGGATCGCGAACACCGTCTCGGTGATCACCGCACCGCCGAGCAGGGTGCCGATATTGAGGCCGAACAAGGCGACAGTGGGGATGAGGGCGTTCCGGAGCACATGGCGGAACAGCACCAGTCGGCTGCGCAGGCCCTTGGCTCGGGCGAAGTCGACATATTCCGCCGTCAGCACCTCGATGATGCTGTTCCGCAGGTTCCGCATCAGCACGGCCGAGAGGCTGAGGGCGAGCGTCACCGCGGGCAGGAAGAGGTGATAGATGTCCTCGCCGAAGGTCGCGCCGAAGCCGCCCACCGGGAACCAGTGCAGGCGCGCGGCGAAGAAGGTGAGGAGCACGATGCCGATATAGAAGACCGGCATCGAAAGCCCGACTTGGAAGCTGGTGCGGATCGCGGTGTCGACGCCGCTGTCGCGCCGGAGCGCCGCCAGCACGGCCAGCGGCACGGCGAGGATCACCGCGAAGAGGCCGGCGAGTGCGGTCAGGAACAGGGTCACCGGCAGGCGCTGCACGATCAGGCTCAAGACCGAGACCTTGAGCACGATGGAATCGCCGAGGTCGCCGCGGAAGAAGTTGCGGATGAAGTAGAGAAACTGCACCGGGATCGGCTGGTCGAGACCGAGATTGGCGTTGGCCCGGGCCACGTCCGCATCGGTCGCCTTGATGCCGAGCAGCGCGCTGGTGGGATCGCCGGGGAGCAGGCGCACCAGCACGAAGCAGACGATCATGATCAGGAAGAAGGTCGGCAGGATCTGGAGCAGCCGGACGATGACGTAATTCAGGCTCAATGCTTCCCCTCGCTCATCATCAGGCGCAGGATTCGGGGCTGCGGCGCTTCGGAGCGAGGAGGCTCCGAAGCGCCGCCGTTCCCGGCAGGAACCGGAAGCTTACTTCTCGATATAGGCGCCGGAAAAGATGTTGTTGCCGAGCGGGATCTGCACGAAACCCTTCACGTTCTTGCGGAGCGCGACGGGATAGGGGGATTCGTAGAGGAACACGATCGGCGCGGCGTCCATGTAGGTCTTCTGGATCTGCTTGTACATGTCGGCGCGCTTGGCGGCGTCGGTCTCCTTCTGGCCGTCCTCGTAGAGCTTGTCCACGGTCTTGTCCTGCCAGCCGCCATGCAGGCTCTCGATGTTGGGGAAATAGGCGAAGTAGGAGGTGATCTCGCTGGGATCGGCGATGTCGTCGGTCCAGAGCGAGGTCCGCATCTGGAAGTCGCCGGCGCGATAGCGGGCGGTGCGGGTCGCGTTGTCCACCTGCTCGATGTTCAGCTTGACGCCGACCTGGGCCCACATCTGCTGGATGGTGGAGAGGATCGCCGTGTCGTCGGCGCTGCCGGCGAGGGCGAGGCAGGAGACCTCGATGTTCTGCAGGCCGGACTTTTGCAGCAGGTCCTTGGCCTTGGCGACGTCATAAGGGTAGGCCGGGCCGTCGCCGGAGACCAGCGGCGTCGCCGAGGACATGAAGGAGATCACCGGCTTGCCGACGTCATAGGTGACGATCTTGATCAGCGCCGCCTTGTCGATGGCGTAGTTCAGCGCCTGGCGGACCTGGACGTTGGCCAGCGGATTGTCGGAGCCGTCCTTCATCTTCGGCCGCACGTTCATGGTGAGGAACGTGACCTTGGTCGAGGGATAGAGCTCCATGTCGAGGTTCGGGTCGTTCTTCAGCTCGCCGACCCGGGCATAGGGGATGAGCTCGGCGCCGTCGACCTCGCCCGCCTGCAGCTTCAGGATGCGCGTGGCGTCGTCGGGAATGACCGGGAAATCGACCTCGTCGAGATACGGCAGGGGCTTCCCGTCCTCGCCCATCTGCCAGTAATAGGGATTGCGCTTGATCACCATCTGGGTGCCGCGCTGCCAGCTGTCGAACATGAAGGGGCCGGAGCCGACCGGGTGCTCGGCGAAGGCCTTGGCCTTGTCGTCCGGCGTGGCGCCTGGCGCCGCATCCACGAGCTTCCCGGGCATGATGCCGGTGTTGAAGGTGGCGAGGCCGGCGGCGAGGGTCGGGTCGGGGTGCTTCAGGTGCAGGATCACCGTGTCGTCGCCCTTGGTCTCGACCGTGTCCACGGATTCCAGGATGAAGTTCCAGATGCCTTCCTTTGGATTCTTGGCGCGATCGAGCGACCATTTCACGTCATCGACCGTGATCGGGCTGCCGTCGGAGAACTTGATGCCCTTGCGCATGGTCAGGGTGAAGGTGAGGCCGTCATCGGCGACCTTGTAGTCGGTGGCGAGGCCGGGATTGACGCCCTTGCCGTCCGCGGTCGGCTGCAGCAGCGTGTCGTAGAGGTTGGTCAGGATCCAGATATCGACGTTGGCGTCGTTCAGCACCGGATCCAGGAACAAGGAATCGGCATAGCGGGCATAGACCATCTTCCCGCCGCGATTGACCGCTTCGGCCGTCTGACTGAGGCCGAGCAAGGCAATGACAAGAGACAGCAAGCCGAGAAATCGGGTCATTGGTGATCTCCCTGTTAGAGCCATGCCGATTGAAATCGGCAGCATTGTTATAGTGAGCTATGACACCATGCAGGGCGGGACCTGTCAATATTGTGCAGGTGCGAGATGATCTCGAAGGGGACTCGCGTTTTTCTCGCTGGGACGCCTCGTCCGTTGTTCGCCAGATGAGATCGCGCGGGCTTGCTTGAACGCGCGAAGCCCGGTGTTATAGTCTGCAAGAACGCAACATCTCAGAGCGATATGCCCTTCAACGTCGATCCCGATCTGCCGGTCCCCGTCGGCACCCAGCTCCGCGGCGTGATCGAATACGGCATCGTCTGCGGCCAGCTCGCCCCCGGGCTGCGCCTGCCGACGGTGCGGAGCATGGCGCAGGAGCTCGGCATCGCGCCGATGACCGTCGCGCAGGTCTATAAGGAGCTGAAAGCCGTCGGCCTCCTCGAGACCAAGCCCGGCCATGGCACTTTCGTCAGCACCAGCGTCGAGGCTCAGGTGCGGCCGCGCATGCTGGAACTGCAGCGGCGCATCGATGCGCTGCTCGACGAGGCCAATGCCGCGGGGATGAGCGGCGCCGACCTGATGAGCCTCGTGCATGCGCGGATCAACCGCCGCGCCCGCCCGGTGCCGGGCCTGCATCTGATGTTCGTGGGCCTGTTCGACGAGGCGACCCGCGCCTATGGCGAGGACATCCAGGCGCGCCTTGCCAACGACGACACGATCCAGACCACGACTTTCCGCGAGATTGCGGAGAACGAGCTCGCCCGCCAGCGGATGATGAAGGCCGATCTCATCCTCACCCTCGCCAACCGCAAGTCCGATCTCCAGGAGATCGTCGGGCCGAAGAAGCAGATCTTCGGCGTGACCTATATCCCCTCGGAGCGGACGCGCACCTTGCTGGCGCAGATCGATCCCCTGGCGCGGGTCGGCATCGTCTCGACCTTCCCCGAGTTCTTGCCGATCATGAAGGCCGGCCTGCAGCGCTTCGCGCCGCATGTGCACGAGATCCACGCCACCCTGTTGCAGAGCCCTAGCCTCGCCGAGGAGCTGCAGGGTGCGGATGTCGTCGTCTACGCCTCGGGCTCGAAGCGCGCCGCCGACCTGCTGCGGCCGGGCACCAGTGCCTTCGAATACCGCCACACGCCGGATCCGCGTGAGATCGAGCAAGCCCTGTTGCCGATGCTGGAGAGCATCCGTGCCGCTCGTCCGGCGGCGCCCGCTCGGGCAGCGGCAGCCAACGTCAGGAGGTCCCATGAGAATTAAGGACATGAACTGGATGCAGGTCGAGGACTACCTGAAGAAGGACGACCGCGCCGTCCTGCCGACCGGCAGCACCGAGCAGCATGCGCAGCTCAGCCTGATGGTCGATTGCATTCTCTCCGAGCGGGTGGCGGTCGATGCGGCGAAGCCGATCGGCGTCCCGGTGTTCCCGCCGGTCAACTACGGCATCACGCCCTACTTCCGCGCCTTCCCGGGCACGATCTCGCTCCGGATGGAGACGTATCTCAAGGTGATCACCGATGTGCTCGACTGCCTCTACGAGCAGGGCTTCCGCCGCATCCTGATTGTCAACGGCCATGGCGGCAACTCGCCGGCGGCGACGCTGGCCCAGGAATGGATGACCGAGCATGAGGGCGCGCGGATCAAGTTCCACAACTGGTGGAACGCGCCAAAGACCTGGAAAAAAGTGAAGGAGATCGATCCGGTGGCGAGCCATGCTTCCTGGATGGAGAACTTCCCCTGGACCCGGCTCGAGGGCGTGGTGGCGCCATCGCAGCAGAAGCCGATGGTCGATTACGACGAGCTGAAGCGCCTCGACCACAAGGGCGCGCGCAAGTTCCTCGGCGACGGCAATTTCGGCGGCTATTACGAGAAGCCGGACGAGGACATGATGGCGCTCTGGAACGTCGCCGTCGAGGAGACCCGCACCCTGATCGAGACCGGCTGGTAGCTGCCGGGCATGAACGGGGGACCGCTCGTCATCTGGGGTGCCGGCGCGATCGGCGGGACGGTGGGCGCCTATTGGCGCCGCGCCGGACACGACGTCGTGTTCGTCGATGTCGATGCGGACCATGTCGCCGCCATCAACAAGACTGGCCTCAGGATCGAGGGGCCGATCGAGGAGTTCACGGTCCGGGCGCCGGCCTTCCTGCCCAAGGACGTGAAGGGCAAGTTCGAGACCATCTTCCTCTGCGTGAAGGCGCCGGCGACGCC
>DATKNM010000585.1:0-5394 GCA_035541335.1 Binatia bacterium | reverse complement strand
CGGCCGAGCGCATGGCTCACGGCGGAGGGCGTGATGTGCAGCCGTGCGGCGGCACGGGTGACGCTGCGCTCCTCGATCAGCGCGTCGAACACCCGGAGCAGATTGAGATCGAGCAGGCGAAATTGCACTTCGCTCACGTTGGGCCTGAGCACTGATCAGTTGATAGCGCGACCGCGGCGATCCACCTCACGTCGCGGATTGGCAGCGATCCTGCCAGCGATCTCGAATGCGAGCGTACGGTATATTGCAATGACCTTGAATTCCCCAGAACCGGATGACGGCTATGCGTGGCGCCACTACGACGCCGACTGGCGCAGCTTGAAGGCCGGTGCGCTGCTCGCAGTCCTGGTGATCGCGCTCGCCTTCCTCGTCTAGCGCTACATCCGTAACCGGCGCGCCACCGTCCTTCACGACCCGCGCCCTTCCGGCCGCCAGCCGATCCTCCTGACGTCGTCGACCACGCGGCCGCATGCCCGCTGCACATTGCACGCCGAACGGCGCGCGACCCTGCTGATGCAGACGCGGATTTCATGCGCCGACCATGATCTGTGAGAGCGGTTCACGCGCGAGCTGAGCAGTCATCATTTGTCTGGCCCCGCAACTCCTTCTAGTCATTGACAAATTCAGGAGATGCCGCGCCATGCCGCACCCGCGTGCGCCCCGACCCCCGCCCATCGACCGGTATCACACACGCGACGCGCACAACCGCCGCCGGAGACAACCGTGGGAGAACGCAGCCCGCTCGGCTGCTGATATCGGCAGACGGATGGCGCGGATCAAGAGGGGCAACTGACGGTCGCGCCGATACCGGCCCGGCCGCAAATCCAGAGAGCACTTCACATGAAACGCATTCTACTCGGCAGCAGCGCGCTGGTCGGGGCAGCGACGCTGGCCAGCGCCGCACAAGCCTCCGATGGGATCAAGCTCGACGTCGGTGGTTTCTTTCAGACCGTCTACGAGGGCGTGTTCGACAACAAGAGCGGCCATCACTTCGGCGAGGACCGCAACACCGACCGCTTCGAGCACAACGCGGAGGTCTGGTTCACCGGCGAGACCACGCTCGACAACGGTCTCACCGTCGGCGCCCACATCGAGCTCGAGGGTGAGAATGCCGGCGACCAGATCGACAAATCGTTCGTCTACTGGTCGGGCGGCTTCGGCAAGGTGCAGGTCGGCTCGCAGGACAACGCCATCGGCGGCTACTGCGTGCTGCCGCCGGGCGCCACCTCGAACTTCTCTGCCTTCTCGCCCAATGCCTGGGGCTCCAACGATCCGATCGGTTCCAATGCCGCCTGCATCGACGTGCTCGGCAACTCGCAGTCGATCCTCTACACCACGCCGAACTTCGGCGGCTTCCAGCTCCGCGTCGGCTACACGCCCGACAACAACGCCGAGGACTACACCCAGCAGGGCGTCAACAACGCCGGTACGCCGAGCAATCCCGAAGGCACGGCGCATCACAGCTTCGCCACCTACGCGACCTATTCCTATGCGGGCGAAGGCTGGGGCGTGGACTGGGGCGGCGGCGGCTCCTGGCAGGCCGCGTTCAACAGCGGACCGCACGGCAACGACGGCACCAGCGCCGCCTACCAGACCGGCCTCAACTTCACGATCGGCAACTTCGGCATCGGCGGCGTGATGGAGTATTTCGACACCGGCGGCGAGGACAACAACGCCTGGGTCGCCGGCGGCGGCGTCAGCTACAACGTCGATGCCTGGACGGTGGGCTTCCAGGGCAGCCACGGCCACTATGCGGGCACCGGCCCGGCGCTGACCTTCGCGCCGGATCCCGGCGGCAGCCGCAACCTGAACCGCCTGATCGTCACGGGCAACTATGACATGGGTCCCGGCGTTTCTCTGGATGCGGAGGTCGGCTACACCTGGTTCAACGATACCGGCAGCGGCATCTCCCACGACCAGCGCGACTATCAGGGCGCGGACGTGGCGATCGGCTCGCGGTTCCGCTTCTAGCGCGCTCCGCTTTCCGGCGAACCGATCTCCCGATCGGAGCGTCCAATAAGAAATTACCCCGTAAGGGACCATTGGCGTTCCGCGTCCCTAAGCGCGCTGCGCCATACCCCTCGTCCTCAGGCGGGGGAGAGCGTGCGGCTCTTCCCCCGCCGGCATTTTCCGGGTTGAACCGGCCGGTCGATCAAGCGGCGCCGAGGGATTTGCCGATCCTCGGCCGGGCCGGCTCGCCGGCGGCCTCGGGCAATGCCGCGGCCGCCTCGACGAGAATGCGGCGGAGCCACCCGATCACCGCCTCCTGCCCGAAATCCCGCTGCCAGACCGCAATGATGCGGATCTCCCCCTCGCCTGCTTCACAGGCGGGGTCGACCAGATCGAAGCAGAGGTTCCGGGCGAAGCTGACGGCCAGGCGCCGGGGCAGCAACGCCGCGAGATCGGCGCGCTTCGCCACCAGCGGCGAGACCACGGCATAGGGAATCGGCGCGGGAATCGCGGCCGGAATCGGTCCGCCCACAGCCGTTCCGTAAGGGGCGGCGACGTGGGGATTGGCGACCAGGGCGCTGTATTCGTCGAGACCGATCCGCCGCTCGAATCCCGCCTCGCCGGCATCGGGTCGCGGCAGTGCGCCCAGGACTTCCGCCGGGGTCGGCAGCCTGGCAGCAGGCGACGCCGGCTTGCCCGCATCGCCGGGCGTTCTCTTCGGCAGGACGTAATCCCGTCCGATCAGCCAGACCGGCCGATCGCGAAACAGCTCCTCGGAACCGAACCCGGCGGGGATTCGCAGGAAGTCGCCGAGCAGCAGGTCGATCCGACCCGCCAAGAACTGCTGGATCATGTCGCCGCCCCAGGCCTTGACTGCGAGTCCGGCCTTGGGCGCATCCCGCCGCATCGCCGAGATGACGCCGGGAAGCAGGACGGCGCATACGTAGGCGTTGCAGGCGATGGTGAAGGTCCGAACGCTCTCGCGCGCCACGAACGCCCGCGGCGCGAGCGCACTCTCGAGCTGCAGCAATCCTTCGCGCACCCTCGGCCCGATCTCGGCGGCCAGCGGCGTCGCGCGCATCCCGTGGGGACTGCGCACGAACAGGGGATCCTTGAAGAGATAGCGCATCCGGCCGAGGGCATGACTGACGGCGGAAGGCGTGATGCGCAATCGCGCGGCGGCGTCGGCGACGCTTCCCTCCCTCAGCAGGGCGTCGAACACCCGCAGCAGATTGAGGTCGAGAACCCGGAAAGGGACTTCACTCGCGGACACGTCAACTCCCCCGGCCAGCTGCCCGGTTTCACGCTGCCGCGGAAGATCCCCTTCGCGCGAGACTATGGCGTGTCTTTCTGTCGCGCGATTCACAATCGGTCTCCGGTCGCGAATGTGATCGCTCTTGGAGAGCGCCGCCGCTGTGGCCGCCAAAACACAGGCGCGACAAAAATCGCGCAATCGCTTTCACCACCCAATCAGCGGGCCGCCAGCCTCGCGTCAGCATCTCGCCAGCTAGCAGACCCCGCCGTGAAAGCTTTCAAGCGTTGAGCCGCGATTTGCGCGGCATTTCACCGGCAGCATGTCAGCTCTCCGCGCGGCATGTCTCTTCGTGCATGCGGTTCAGCCGCACTGCTGAACAGAGGTCATTTGCCAGTCCGCCGCGATCGCTCTACCCGTTTTGCCAACCGCAAGGGGTTGCGAATGAACCATCGCAAGTCGGACACGAGTCGCCGCGCGCAGCGCCCTCCGCCGGCTCCAGCCATCCAGCGCTGAACAAGAGGGACAGGGGACGGTCGGCCTTCTCACCGACCACCGCACAGAGGTGAGATACCACATGAAGAAACTAATCTTAGGCAGTACGGCGCTCGTCGGCGTCGCGTCGCTCACCAGCGCCGCGCATGCTTCCGACGGCATCAAGCTCGACGTGGGCGGCTTCTTCCAGACCGTCTACCAGGGCGTCTTCGACGACAAGAGCCAAGGTCACTTCGGCGATCACCGCAACACCGATCGCTTCGTGCACAACGCCGAAGTCCACTTCAAGGGCGAGACCACGCTCGACAACGGCCTGACCGTTGGTGCGCAGGTCGAGCTCGAAGGCGAGAACGCGTCCGATCAGATCGACAAGTCGTTTGTCTACTGGTCGGGCGGCTTCGGCAAGGTGCAGGTCGGGACGATGGACGATCCGATCGACGCCTGCCCGGTCTTCCCGCCGGGTGCCACCGCCAACTTCTCGGCCTTCTCGCCGGCCTCCTGGGGCTCGAACGATCCGATCGGATCGAACTCGGTCTGCACCGGCGTGATCGGCAACTCGAACCAGATCAAGTACACCACGCCGAACTTCGCCGGCTTCCAGCTGACGGTGGACTACTCGCCGAGCAACAACGCCGAGGACTACACCCAGCAGGGCGTCAACAACGCCGGCACACCCAGCAACACCCACGGCCATGCGCATCACGATTTCGGCGCATACGTGACCTACTCCTATGCCGGCGACGGCTGGGGCGTGGATTGGGGTGGAGGCGGCACCTGGCAGGCGGCCTTCAATGACACCCCGGGCGGCAACCAGGGCACCAGTGCCACCTATCAATCGGCCCTGAACTTCACCTTCGGCAGCTTCGCCGTCGGCGGCATCTTCGAGTACTACGACACCGGCGGCGACGATAACAACGCCTGGGTGGCCGGTGGCGGTGCCAGCTACAACGTCGATGCCTGGACGGTGGGCATTCAGGGCAGCCATGGCACCTATGACGGCGAAGGTCCGCTCAACTTCGCCCAGGATCCCGGCGGCTCGCGCTCGCTCAACCGCGTGATCCTGACCGGCAACTACGACATGGGTCCGGGCGTCGCTCTCGATGCCGAGGTCGGCTACACCTGGTTCCACGACAGCGGCAATGCCGTCGCGAACAACGAGGACAACTACCACGCCTTCGACGTCGCTATCGGCTCGAAGTTCACCTTCTGACGTTTCGACGATGGGTGCTGGTAACGGCCGGTGCCCATCGTCCAATAAGAAACCACCCCCCGCAAAGGACCATCGGCGTTCCGCGTCCCCTAAGCGCGACGCGCCAACTATCGTCCTCCGGGCCCCTCGTCCTCAGGCGGGGGAGAGCGTGCGGCTGCTCCCCCGCCGGCATTTTCCCTCCCAGGAATTTTCACCGGCCCGATTGCGATCTGCATCCTCGGTGCGCCCGCGAAACTAGGCATCGAGACCGCGCGCCGCGCCTCGATTCCTGCCTGATCGGACGGTTCTGTGAAATCTTCGCGCCGCGCAGCGGACAACAGAACCGTCATTTGATCTTGTGGGCCTGCCCCGAAAATATGGCCGCGCTTTCCGCCGCGGGGGACAAGACTTCGGCATAAGCCAATCGGCAGCTCGGCAGCATTCGCGCGACAGGCGTCGCGCGAAACGGTCGGTTGCGTGCCGTGCGCGCGAGCGCAACGGAGGCAGG